>DASUJH010000024.1 GCA_036279355.1 Gemmatimonadales bacterium | reverse complement strand
ACCTTCGTCGCGGGCCAGGGCTCGTCCAACGTCACGGTGACCGTGCGCGATGCGGGCGGCAATCCGCTCTCGGGCATCGCGGTGAGGATCGCGGCGAGCGGCGACGGCAACACGATCGCGCAGCCGAACGGCCCCACCAATTCCTCCGGTGTGGCCACGGGTTCGTTCACCTCGAGCGTAGCGGGCGGCAAAACCGTCTCGGCCAGCGCGGGCGGCGTCGCGATTGACCAGACGGTCACGGTGAGCGTCACCGCCCCACCGCCACCGCCGCCGCCGCCACCACCACCACCCCCGAGCGCGACCGGGCTCACCGTCGCCACGCAGCCGTCGAGTACCGCCGTGAGCGGCGTGCCGTTCACGCAACAGCCGGCCGTGCAGGTGGTCGATGGCTCGGGCAACCCGATCGGAACGGCAGGCATCACGGTGACCGCCAGCATCGCATCGGGCGGAGGCACGCTCGGCGGCACCACGTCGCAGATGACCGACGGCAACGGCCGCGCGACCTTCACCGACCTCTCGATCACCGGCGCCGCCGGCAAGCGCACGCTCGGGTTCTCGGCGCCCGGCCTTACGGGTGCCACCTCGGCCCCGATCGACGTGAGTGCGGCCCCTCCCTCGCCCGATGCCGGCCGCACCAGTGCGATGGTCCCCAAGACCGGGACCGTCGGCGTCGCGACCGACATCCTCGTGCAATCGCGAGACAAGAAAGGTCACGAGCTCAAGACCGGTGGCGCCCTCGTCGTCGTCGGCGTTTCCGGCGCGAACACCGTGAGCCCGTTCACGGCGGCTGACCAGGGCAACGGCACCTACACCGCCGCGTACACCCCGACCGCCGCGGGAAAGGACGCGGTGGCGATCACCCTGAACGGCGATGCGATCGGCGGCAGCCCCTACACGAGCGTCGTGGCTGAGCCCGAAGGGTCGGCGACGCGGCTCGGCTTTTTGACCCAGCCGAAATCGGCGAACGTGGACCAGCCGATCGCGCCGCCGGTACACGTGGCCGTGGAGGACGGCGGCGGCGAGGTGGTCACGAGCGCCGCCGCCACCGTCACCGTCGGTCTGGGCCGGAACCGCTCCGGCGGCACCCTGTCAGGCACGCTCGCGGAGGAAGCGGTGAACGGCATCGCGACGTTTGACGATCTCGTGATCGACCGCGAAGGACGCGACTACACGCTCGTCGCCACGTCGCCCGATCTCACGGCTGCCGAGTCGGCGGCGTTCCGAGTGAGCGACTGACCGATGCGCCCGCCCACCGCCTCGCTGGCTCTGGCGCTCGGTGCGGCACTCGGCACCGCGTGCGGCGGCAGCGACCTGGTGCTGCCGAGCGATGCTGCGCCCGCCACGATTGCGGCCGTTGCCGGCGATGGTCAGACCGGTCGCGCCGGCGCGCCGCTGGGCGATTCAATCGTCGTGCAGGTGACCGACGCCACTGGCCGCCCAGTGGCATCCCAGCCCGTCACCTTTGCGCCGGATGGCAGCACTCCCGACGCGCAGCTCGTTCCCGATACCGCGCTCACCGATGCGGATGGAAAGGCGAGCGCGCGATGGGTGCTCGGCAGTACCCTCGGTACCCAGCGGGCGAGCGCAGCGGTCATTCGGAGCGACGGGCCCGCGCTCACCGCGAGCTTTTCGGCGACCGCATCGCCGGGCTCGGCCACACGGCTCGTGCTGGTGAGCGGAGACGGGCAGTCGGCGGAAGTCGGCACCGCGCTCCCCGAGCCGCTCGTTGTCCGCGCCGCCGATCGGTTCGGGAACGGCGTGGCCGGCGTGCGGATCGATTGGAGCGTCGCGAGCGGCGGTGGCAGCGTGAGCGCGCTGAACGCCACGACTGACGGCGAGGGCCTGTCGAGCGCGCGCCGGGTTCTGGGTAGTGCGCCGGGCGGCCAGAGCGCGCGCGCTTCGGCGGCGGGGCTCGACGGATCGCCGGCGGTGTTCGCGCAGACCGCGGTGGGCGGTAATGACGGCAATGGTGGCGATGGCGATGGCGGCGGTGGTGGTGGTACCGGCGGTGGTGGCGATGGCGGCAGCGATGGCGGTCACGGCGGCCACGGCGGTCATGGGGGCCATGGCGGCCACGGTGATGGGGACGGGGGCGATGATGGGGGGAGCTGAGGAGGCGCCCTGCAAGGTGGGTTCGCTGGAGAGTGGCCCCTTCCGAACCGACGATTAGCCCGATAGTTTCCGTCGCCGCGCGCCCTGGTGGTGAAACTGGTAGACACGCTATCTTGAGGGGGTAGTGCCGAAAGGCGTCGCGGTTCGAATCCGCGCCAGGGCATCCGTCTCCACGCATCCGTCGCAATCACCAGCCACTGTAGCTCAGGGGTAGAGCTCTCGATTCGTAATCGAGCGGTCGTCGGTTCAAATCCGACCAGTGGCTCTACCGCGCGGCACATGGCTCCGGCATGAAGTTCTCCTCCCGATTGCGCCCGCCCTCGACGGCGGGCGCGTTGCGTTCCTGAAGGCACCTCCCCAAGTTGTCCGGGCGGAGCCGCCCGGCTCCGCACGCGGCCTTACGCAGGAGGAGTCCGATGGCCAATCGCACCGACACCGATCTCAAGCTCCACCCCACGAAGAACGATCTCGCGCCCGACATCCGCCAGCAGGTAATCGACCTGCTGAATCCGCGGCTCGCGGACTGCATCGACTTGCAAACCCAGTGCAAGCAGGCCCACTGGAACGTGAAGGGCCTCAACTTCATCGCCCTCCACAAGCTGTTCGACGAGATCAACGAAGAGGTCGAGGACTACGTCGACCTGATCGCTGAGCGGATCGTCCAGCTCGGCGGCACTGCCGAGGGCACGGCCCGCATGGTGGCCGAACGCACGTCGCTGCTGGATTACCCGGTCACACTCAATTCAGGCGGCGAGCACGTCGCGGCACTGTCCGACGTGCTGGCGCAGTTCGGCCGCACGGTGCGCCTGGGAATCGAGGAGATGGATGAGCTGGAGGATCTCGATACGGCCGACATTCTGACCGAGGTCTCGCGCGGCATCGACAAGTGGCTCTGGATGGTCGAGGCGCACCTGCATGGCGAGCCGATCGAGGCGCCAGTCGTGCGCACCCGCCAATCGGTGCCGCGCGGAGGAGGCAACGGCCACACCCGGAACCGCCGCTGACGCCGGCCGGCCGCGCCCGGTCGGCCGTCGCGCCGACTATCGCTGGACGGCGATGGCCGCCGAAGGGCCAGGTCCGCCGCCGTCCGCGGCCGGTCGGATGGAGGTTTCGAGCAGCACGGCGGTGAGGATCACGATGAGCGAGACCATCGCACTCAGGATGGCAAGCGCGGCGCGGTCGAGACTCGGGGCCGGCGGTTGGTCGGCGGGCATGGGGTAGGGCGGGCGTGAAGGAATGGTCTGGGAACCGGCACTCGGGTCGGATTTCCGGCACAAATCGGGCCGGGCACGATTTCGGCGTGCACAAGCGCCGCTCCCCTCTCAGGAGCGGCGGCTTCATATTCCGGACTCGCCGATCGATCTTTGCAGCCTGCAAAGCGTCTCGCGCTAAACCCGAACCCCGAGGCGACAGCGGAGCGATGCGTCGAACCGCCGGCAAGCCCTTCGTACGTCCTTCACTGCCAGCGATTGCGCTCGCCGGCGCGCTCGCGCTCGCGGCGGTGGCGATCACCGGATGCAAGGCCGGGGAGGTCGTCGACCCCACCCCGCCCGGGCTCATCAGCGTCGCCAGCCTCACCGTCTCCACCGCGCGCGACACCCTTTTCGTCTCCGACACGCTCCGGCTCCGCGCCGAGAGCCGCGACAGCTCCGGCAAGCTGCTGGGCGGCCGCGTGGTGACCTGGAGCTCGAGCGCGCCCGCGGTGGCAATGGTGGCGCCGAACGGCGTCGTGACGGCGGTGAGCCCGGGCCGCACGACGATCAAGGCGGCGAGCGGCGGCCAATCGGCCACCGCGGATTTCACCGTCATCCGCATCGTTTTCAAGGTGAACGTGGTGCCCGATGCCGTCTGTCTCCGCCAGGGCTTCAGCACGGTGCTCACCCTCACCGCGTTTGACTCCCTCGGGCAGCCGCTGCCAGCCGGGCTTCGGCCCATCGACTGGCGAACCAGCGACGCACAGACGGTCACGGTGACCCCCCAGTCCGGCGACTCTGCCCTTGTCCTCGGCATCCAGGCTGGCAAGGCGATCGTGACTGGCATCCTCATGGGCGTGGCCGACACCACGTCGCTGCTGGTCGACCCCACTCCGATCGGCGAGCCGCTGCACTGCGGCCAGTGACGGCCCCGGCCGCCGGGGCTGTTCCGCGGCACGATCCCTACGCCGCACTCCGCATCCCGAATTTCCGCTGGTTCATCGCCAGTGTGCTGGCGATGACCGTCGCTACCCAGATGCAGGCGGTTGTCGTCGGTTGGCAGATCTATGACGTCACCCACGATCCGCTCTCGCTTGGGCTCGTGGGCCTCGCCGAGGCGCTGCCGTTCATCACGATCGCGCTCTTCGCCGGACACGTCGCCGACCTGCGCGACCGGCGCCGCATCGCCCTCGCCGCGCTCATCGTGATGCTCGGCTGCTCCGCCGCGCTGCTCGCGTTCACGCTCCGGTCCGGGATCATCGCGGACGGCCGCGTCTGGCCGATCTACGCGGTCATCTTTGTGAGCGGTATCGCGCGGAGCTTCCTCCAGCCCGCGCGCCAGGCCCTCGGCGCCGAGCTGGTTCCGCGCGCGCTCTATCCCAACGCGGTGGCCTGGCGGAGCTCGACCTGGCAGCTCGCAGCCGTGTTCGGGCCCGCCCTGGGCGGGCTGCTCTACGGCTTCTCCAGCATCCGTACCGCCTACGGCGCCGACGTCGCCCTCATGGCCGTGGGGCTCGCCGCGCTCGCGCGGGTGCGGCACGCGTCCACGCCGGTGCCGGCCGAGACGGGTGCCGTCTTCGAGCGACTCTCTGCCGGCGTGCGCTTCGTGCGCGCGCACGCGGTGCTGCTCGGTGCCCTCACCCTCGATCTCTTCAGCGTGCTTTTTGGGGGCGCCACCGCGCTGCTTCCGATATTCGCCGCCGACATCCTGCGGGTGGGTCCCCAGGGTCTGGGCGTGCTTCGGGCCGCGCCGTCCGCAGGTGCAGTGGTCATGTCGCTGCTGCTCGCGCACCGGCCACCGGTTGGCCGCGCCGGACGCGCGCTGCTCACCAACGTCGGGCTCTTCGGGCTCTCGATCGTCGGGTTCGGGCTTTCGCGCAACTTTGCGCTCTCGGTGCTGCTGCTCGCGATCGGCGGGGCAGTGGACATGGTGAGCGTCGTGATCCGCTCGACGATGGTGCAGGTGATGACCCCCGAGCCGCTGCTGGGCCGGGTATCATCGGTAAATCAGATCTTCATCGGATCATCCAACGAGATCGGTGCCTTCGAGTCCGGCGTGGCGGCGCGGCTCATCGGGACGGTGCCAGCGGTGGTGGCCGGAGGCGCAGTGACGCTGGCGGTAGTGGCACTCACGGCGTGGCGAGTGCCGTCGCTCCGGCGGCTCGGCGAGATCAAGTGAACGCACGCTGATGAGCGGGGCGCGCCGCCCCCGCTCACTGGGTGGCGACGAGCACCGGAACGTTGCTGTCGGCCGACTTCCCGTCGCCCAGCGCGCTTGCGCCGCCGTGCGCGCCGGGCTGGGCGCGGCCCCAGCAATAGGCGCGGTGGTCTGCGGCGACGCCGCAGGCGTGGGTGTAGCCTGCATCGATCGCGATGAACGCGATTCCGCCCGCCACCGCCTGCGGCGCCGGCGTGATCGGCGTGCCGCCCGTGGTCCCGTCGCCCACCTGGCCGAACGCATCCGAGCCCCAGCAGAACCCCGCACCGCTCGTGCTCACGCCGCAGGCGAGCGCCTGCCCGGTCGAGAGCTGCGTGAACGTGTGCCCGCCATCCACCGCCACCGGGAACGTCTGTGTGGTGAACGGAGTCGACGTGCCCAGCTCACCCGCGCCATTGCTGCCCCAGCAGAACGCCCCTCCGCCGGTCTGGATGCCGCAACTGAATCCGAAACCGCCCGCCACCGTCGCGTAAGGCGAGGAGCCGAGCACCGGTGCTGGCACGAAGTCGCCGGTGCCGGCGCTTCCGCCGCGGCCGAGCTCGCCGGTCAGATTGCTCCCCCAGCAGAAGGCGAGGCTGTTGCTGTTGTCGCCCACCGCACAGACGTGCCCCTGGGTGGCGCCGAGGCTCGCGAAGGGTCCGCCGCCCACCTCGAGCGGCGTCGGGTTCGGCGTGTTGGTGGCAACGTTGGTCGCATTGCCGAGCTGGCCCGAGTCGTTGAGTCCCCAGCAATACGCCACGTGCGTCGTGGCGAGCGCGCAGGTGAACTCCGCGCCGGCGCTCACCGCCACGAACTCGAGGCCGGCCGGCGTCCTCGCGAGCACCGGCGTGCCGCTGTTGATGAGCGTGCCGTCACCGAGCTGCCCGAAGGTATTGGTGCCCCAGCACCAGACGCCGCCCTGCGCACTCAGCGCGCAGGCGTGGTCGGCGCCGGCGCTCACCGAATCGAACTGCACGCCGGGCGGCAGCGACACCGCGGCGGGCGCGTTGCGATCTCCGCCGGCGCCGCCCAGCGAGCCGTTCACGTCGCGCCCCCAGCAGAAGGCCGTGGCGACCGGCGTCACGCCGCAGGTGAAGTCCTGACCAGCGCTCACCGCGCTGAACCGAAGCGCGACGACGACGGCGGCCATGCCCGTGGCGCCTTCCGCGGCCGCGGTGATCGTCACGCGCCCCGGCGCGCGCCCGCGCACGGCGCCCGCCGGCGACACCACGGCGATCGTCGGGTCGGCACTGGTCCAGCTGACCGTACGATCGCCGAGCACGTTGCCGGCGGCGTCCTTTGCCACGGCGGTGAGTTGCAGCGTGTCACCGAGGCCGACGCTCGCGCCGGCAGGCGTGATCGTCACCGTGGCGACGGCGGCCCGCGTCACGGCCACGGTGACATCGGCGTGTTGGCCCTCCGAGGTACCGCGAATCGTGGCGCTCCCCGCGCTTACGCCGCGCACGGCGCCGCTGGCCGATACCTCGGCGACGCCGGGTGCCGACGACGCCCACGCGAACACCCGACCCGGAAGCGGCGCACCGCCGCCGTCGAGCGCGGTGCCGGTGAGCGTCGCCGTGGCGCCGGTCGAGAGCCTGAGCGTCGCGGGAGCCACCTGCACCGCGGCCACCCGCGTGGTGCTCACGGTGAGGGTGACCGAGCCGCTCCGGCCCTCGGAGGTTGCGGTGATCCGCGCGCTGCCGGCCGCGACACCGGTCGCCACGCCCGCCGCGTCTACCGTCGCGACCGCGGGATCGGCGCTGGCCCACGCGATTCGGCGGCGCGGCAGGGTGTCGCCGCCGGCGTTCAGGGTGACGGCAGTGAGCGGCGCCGCGGCCCCGACCCCCACGACCGGCGTCGCCGGCACGACCACCACGCTCGCCACCGGCACGGTCGGCGTCGGTTCGACCGGCTCGCCGGCGCACGCCGCGAGCGCGGACACGCCGACCGCACCGAGCATCGCGAGCGCGGCGCGGGGCAGGGCAAACCCGGTCGGTGCGGAAGTCGTCGGGTTCACGCGCATGGTCGCGGTCAGGCCGGTGCGCGCTCTGCTTGCACCATCAACTCCTCGATGGGGCGGGGGCGGCCGAGCGCGAATCCCTGGGCGTAGTCGAGCCCGAGCGCTTTGAGCGCCGCGACGACGCCGGCGGAATCGGCGCCCGTTGCGACGGTCGGAAGGCCGAGCACTGCGGCAGCCTGGCTCGCCGCGCGCGCCACCACGCCTTGCAGTGGATCGGCCTCGAGACCGCGCGTGAGCGCCGCGCTCAGCTTGAGCAGATCGAGCGGGAGCGCCTTGAGGTGGTGCAACGACGCGAGCCCGCCGCCGAAGTCGTCGAGCGCGACCCGGCAACCGAGCGCGCGCAGTCCGCGGCAGAACGCGACCGCCTGGCCCAGGTCGGCCAGCACGGCGGATTCGTTGATCTCGAAGCAGAGCGACGACGGCGGGAGCCGATGCGCGGTCAGCTCTTCCTCGATTACGCCGAGCAGCGCGTCGTCGCGCAGCGACCCTGCGCCAAGGTTGATGCAGCAGAGCGGGAGCGTCGCGCCCGCGGAGGGCGGACGCCAGCCGGCGAGCCGTGTAATGGTCTCCCGCACGACCCATCGGTCGATCATCGTCATGAGGTCGTAGCGCTCGGCCGCAGGCAGAAATGCGCCGGCCGGGAGCATCACGCCTTCGTCGTCCTCGAGGCGCAGGAATACCTCCCAGAATCCGGAGGCGGGCACGTTTCGCCGTGCTGCCTCGCCGTTCACCACGAGCGGAACGATCGGCTGCACGTAGAGCCGGAACTGGCTGTGCTCGAGTGCGCGGGTGATGCGCGCCGCCCAGTCCATGCGGGCGGGCGCGGCGGGCGCCGCCTGCTCCTCCGTGCGGGCGACGTGGACGCGGTTCCGCCCCGCGTACTTGGCACGATAGCAGGCCGCGTCGGCCGCGCGCAGCACGTCCGCCTCGGTGCCGGTGGCCGCCGTGATCTCGACCAGGCCGATGCTGACGCCGAGGCTGAAGGTCGCGTCATCCCAGGCGAAGCGGAAATTCTGCACGGCCAGGCGGAGCGCGTCGGCGATGCGGCGCGCCTGGTCCAGCTCGCAATGCTCGAGCAGCACGGCGAACTCATCGCCGCCCAGACGCGCGAGCGTGTCTCGGCCGCGGAGCTCGCTGCGCAGGATTCCGGCGAGCTGCCGGAGGAGGGCATCGCCCGCCGCGTGGCCGCACGAGTCGTTCACCGCCTTGAAGCGGTCGAGGTCCAGGTAGCAGAGCCCGTGCGTCGTTCCCGCTTCCTCGGCGCTTGCCACGACGCGGGCGAGCCGTCGTTCGAGCTCACGCCGGTTTACGAGCCCGGTGAGTGGATCATGGGTCGCCTGGTGCGAGAGCTGGCGGGTTATCTGGCGCTGCGGCGTCGCGTCGCGGAACACCACGGCCACGCCGGTGAGCCCCCCGTCGCGCGCGCGAAGCGGGGCGGCCGACTCGTCCACGGCGAACTCGACGCCGTCGCGGCGCACCAGGGTGAGATGGCTGGTGAGCCCCATCGGCCGCGCCTCGTCGAGCACCCGCTCGGCAGAGGTCTCCACCGGCTCGCGGGTGGTGTCGTGCAGCACGGTGAACACGCGTGTCAGCGGCTCGCCCCTCGCCTCCGCCAGCGACCAGCCGGTGAGGTACTCCGCGACGGGGTTCAGGTAGTCGACGATGCCGCGGCTGTCGGTGGTGATCACCGCGTCGGCGATCGAGGCGAGGGTGACGAGTGCGCGCTCCCGCTCGCGGAAAAGCGCCGCGTCTGTCTCCTTGCGCTCGGTCACGTCCGTCTGCATGCCGATCAGGCGCATTGGCTTGCCGCCGTCATCGCGCTCGACCACGCGCCCGCGGTCGTGCACCCAGCGCCACTCGCCGCGCTGGGTGCGGAGCCGGTACTCCGCGTCGAAGAGCGGCGCGACGCCCGCCAGATGTTGCTCCAGGCGGTGCGCCACCGCCGGCAGGTCGTCGGGGTGGATGAAGCGGGTGGGAAGATGGGCGCCGCCGTCGAGCGCCTCCGCTTGGTCGCCGAGCAGCGTGGTCCACCCGTCGCCGACAAATCGGGCGCCGGTCTCCGCGTGCCATTCCCAGAGCCGCGTGTCCGTTGCGAGGAGCGCCAGCTTGAGGCGCTCCTCGCTTACTCTCAGCGCTTCCTCAGCAGGGCTCGACGGCGGGGCGACTGGCGCGAACGAATCAGCCGACGCTGCAAAGCGTTGCACGAGAGGCCGACGAGGCGGCGGGCAAGGGATGCGGGAAATATGAGCGGGGGTGCCGGACACGGTAAGGGCGGTGAGGAATTCCTCACCGCCCGTGCGTACCGGTTCGATTGTGACGCGCTCAGGCCGCCGTGTCGCGCCCGCGGCGGGTTTCCACCTGGCGCTTGAGCCAGTCGATCTGATCCTTGATCGTCTGCCGCGTGGCCTTGGTCGCGAGCCACTCGAAGGCGCGCTTCCGCTCCTCCTCGGAGAAGACCGGAGAATCCGCCAGCCGCTGGAAAAACGCGACCTGCTTCTCGGTCGGCGCGTACGGGGCCGGACGCGCCGCGGCCACCTCTTCGTGCCGCGCTGTGGCGGGCGCTGCCGCGGGCGCACTCGGCGCTGCGCTCCGCGCATCCGCCGGTGCCGCGCTCCGCGCATCGCCGCGGGTGACAGTGCGCTCGACCACGCGCGTCTGGCCTGCCTGGCGCGCCTGCGCGATCACCTGCGCCCGCACCGAGCCCGGAATCAGACGGAAGCGTGCGTTCCGCGCCGCCTTCATGGCACCGGCCTCGTACCAGTGCGGATTGAGCTGCTTGCCCCTGAGCGCCACGACCTCCTCGCCCGCAAGAATGCGGCGGACGAAGTCGCGGATCTCGGTTTCGTTGAAGTTGTCGGCCATCCAGGCGAGGTAATCGCGCCCCTCGTCCGTCTGGAGCAACTCGCGGTAGGTGCGGCCGCGATACTTCTTGCTCGGCACCCTGGCGTCGAGATCGAGCTGCGCCGGCTCGTAGAAGAGCGCCTGCCGCTTGACGCCGATGACCTGGTCGAGCCGGACCTCCTGCCCCTCGGGCGACACCGCGAACCGCGCCGCCTTCACCTTGAACAACGCCTCGCGCTCTTCGCCCTCGCCGATGATTTCATACGCGAGATCCTCCTCGCGGATCACCTGCCCCTGCGCGACCAGCGCCAGACAGCATTCGTCGACGCCGGTCTTCGAGAGGCCCACCACCTCGTGGCCACCCTCTTTCACGACGTAGACGAGATCGTTCGATGCCACGCCTTCCAGCTCCTTGCGGAGCGCTTCTTCATCCAGTCGATCCATCAACTGGAACGGATCCCACGACGGCGGCGCCAGCGGCACCGGCACGGTCTCGGTGGGAGTCGGCAACGTCTCAGCCATTCACCCTGTCTCCTGCTGCACAGATGTCATGCCTCGAATAAACCCACCGGCCCGCCGCGAACCGCCGGCCGGCGCCGCGACCCGCAGGGGCCGCCGGCGCACCCGACCGAACAGTGGCCGAACCGGATGTAAGTTGAAAATTATCAGCTAGTTAGAACAAGTCAAGGGCCCCGGTAGGGGCCCGTTGGCCGGCCTTCATGGGCCGAAGTCACGTCCCGTCTTCATCCAGTTTCTTGTAGAGCCAGTACTCCGGTCCGGCGAGTTCCTCGGGCCATTCCCGCAGGTGGATGTCGCCGCGCCAGGTCTCGGCAGCATCCGGCTCCCAAGCCGCCGACCGGCCCTCCCACGGCAGGTCGCCGTCGCTCTCCCATGGCAGGCGTTCGTCGTCGTGCATTGCAGTCCCTCCGGGCCGGGGGCCGCCGGCCCTGCTTCGCACAGGGTATGCCGCGCGCCCCGGGCGTGTCCCTTCCGGCAACGTGCCGGCCCGGTTACCGCTCCGGGCTGGTCCTAGTATCGGTAGCAGCGGCCGATCTCTGAGGTGGGGACAGTCACAGGCGTGGGGGTCCGCGGCATACGGCCATGCGGCACAGCCAGAACGTGCGATACGGCGCGCTCAGACCGGGTTGGCGAGCATCTCCTCCCGGAAGTAACCAGCCGGAATGGTGCCCATCCGCATCAAGCGTTCGTGGAATGCGCGCGCCGAGAAGCCGCGCCCCGCGCGCGCGCTCAGCGCGCCGCGCAGCGCCGCGATCGCGCTCTTGCCGAGGTTGTATGTGACGGCTTGAGTAGGCCACTTCGAGTAGCGATAGATGGCCCGCCGGGCCGTGGCGCAGATGGCGTGCGCGGTGTCGTCCCGGCCGGCCGCCGCGCACGCGCCCGGGTAGAATGACACGTGTTCGGTGAAGTAGTCCACCGCGTCGTCGAAGGACATCCGGCCGGTGTGCATCCCCACGTCGACGCGCACGCGCACGGCTCGGAGCAACTGGCCCTGCAGCTCGTAGAGATGCTCCGCCGCCGTATAGAAGCCGTGGGGGCGGCCGCGCGCCGGCTCCGCCATCAGCTCTTCGCTGTAAAGCGCCCAGCCCTCGGCGGCCATCGAGTCCTCCCACATCGACGACGAGTCCTCGACGGCCCCCGGCGTAAGCCAGCGGATGTTGGAAATCTCGGCGGCGTGCTGCGTCATGTACTTGTAGTGCCAGTCGTGACCGGGAAAGCCTTCGTGCACCGCGGTGTCGGCGACCGACGCGCGGTTGTTCACCCTGAGCGCGCCGGGGTCGTTGCCGGTGGGCGTGAGATAGAACCGCCCCACGCCCGAGTGCTTGAAGGGCGGTGCGGGGTAGTAGGCGGCGTCGATCGTACTGCGGAGCACCGGGGGTGTCGGGACGACGTCGAGGCGGTAGTCGGCTGGGATGTCGAAGAGCTGTTGCTCGCGCCCGTAGGCCACCGCACGCTTTCCGGCCTCTCGATACCAGCGGAACAGCTCGTCGTCATCGCGCGGCGAATCCTCTGAGAGGTGCTGCATGACCTGCCGCACGGCCGCGCGGCGCTCGTTCGGATTGCCGAAGCTCACGCTCAGCCCGGCGTCGCGCGCCACCTCCGCCGCCACGCGGGAGATCCGGTCCTCGTAAAGCGCCACCTGCGCGGCGCCGTACTCCCACAGGTCCGCGGCACGTCGATCCACGCGGAGGCAGTTGGCGAGCCGCCAATCGTACTCCTGCTCGCCTGCGGCGAACCGGTCGGCCGTACCGTCGTCGGGAAAGCTCTCGCGGAGGAAGCGCGCGAAGGCATCGAAGGCGGCGGCTGCGGCCGCGCCCGCCTCGGTGAGTCGCTCGAGCGTGCGGCTGGCCGCGGCACTCTTGCCGAGATAGCCGGCGGCGGTACGCGGGAGGGTGCTGCGGAAATAGTCGACGTTGGCCTGGCTGCCGGCGACGCCGTCCTCCGCGATGAGGCGCCGGTCGGGGAGGTTGCCGGCGCGCCGCCCCGCCAGGAGCCGCGCGCGCGCGGCGTCGAGGTACGCGGGCACGGTGCGCAGCCGGCGGCCGACCAGCTCCCACTCGTCCGCGGTGCCGCGCGCACCGCCGGCGAGGTCCTGCATCTGCTGCAGTTGCCAATCGACGCCGCGGAATGGCTCGGCGACGTACGTGTCGACCGCTCGCTCCGGATAGTGCCGCTCGTCGAGTTGATGGAGGACGAAGGCGACCTGCGCGCCGAGCACGCCGTGGTCAATTCGGTCGGCCGGTGCGAGCGCCGCCGCGTCGATGCGCTGGCGCGCCCGATCGATTCCCTTGAGGAACGCGATCTCATCGGCGAGCGCCTCGGGCCGGAAGTCGCGCAGGGTGCCGTTCACGCCGGCGAGCGCCGGGCTGTAGCCGTCGCCGCCCAGGTAGGTGGAGACGACGGGATAGCGACGCAGGGTGTCGACGAAGTACTGATCGCGCAGCTGGCGGAAGGCGCCGGTGGCGGCGCCATCCGCCGAGCCTGCGTTCGGAGCGACGGCGGCAGGCGCGGCGGGGCTGCACGCGCCGAGCTCGCGCAGCACGCCGAAGGCCGCGGCGCTGCCCGCGGCCCGACCAAGAAACCGGCGGCGATTCATGCCGAAATATACCCCTTCCGCCCTCGAGACCCGCGGGCTACACTTCCGCCTCGGCAAGAAGGCTTCCGAGCACGGGACGTAGCGCAGTCCGGTAGCGCACTGCAATGGGGTTGCAGGGGTCGCGGGTTCAAATCCCGCCGTCCCGATTGTCGATCGCCCCGGCGACGGTTGGTCGCTGGGGCGATTTCATCGCGGCTCGGGCGCGAGCGCAGCCGCAACGGCGCGCTCGAGCATGATGTCGATCATCGTTGCGCGCTGCTCCGGCTGCGCCACGACCTCCTCGGGCACGCTCACCACCCGCCAGTGGCCGGGCAACAGGAACTGGTCCAGCAGCACCTCGGGGTGGAAGTGCTCCGGGTGCCTGGTGCGAAGCATGAGCTCGCCCTTCGAGTTGGTGAAGGCCGTCTGCCCGTTGAAGGCGACAGCCGCGCCTTCGACCGGCTGCCCCGCGTCATCCAGCACGCGGCCGCGCACGATGTAGTGCGCGATCTGGGCGCCGATGGCCCGCGGCGGCATCGCGCCGTACTGACCCATGTAGAGGAACGTGCTGCCCGAGGCCGAGTAGTCGACGCTTCCGTCGGGCGCGATGAACGTTCCGATGTTGGTCGAGTAGCTGCCGAGCTGGATCCGCGCGGTCAGGTTGAGCGCGCTGCGGAAGGGATCGAGCGGCTGGAACGGCTGGTGTACCACCTCGTAATCCACGCCGATCTCACCCAGCGCGGTGAGCAGGCTCCCGCCGAACCGCACCCGCAACCTGCCGTCGCTTCGGCTGAGTTGCTGCATGAGGCCGATGCGGGGCGAGATGCGCTCGCGCAGATTCATGAGGGGCGTCGTGCTCGACGGCCGCCCATGGGGCCGGCTCTGCAGCAGGAACGCTTCGGCATCGAGCCACGACGTGAGCTGCCGGCCCACGGCGATGAATGAGCTCAGGTTGCTCAGCGTATCGGAACGCGAATCGTACACGCCGGCCGTGAGGCGCATCTCGCCCAGGCGTCCGCCCAGGTAGAACGAGTTGCCCGATGCGCGGATCGGCGCCACTGCGTCGGCCGAGTCCTGCACGAAGTTCTGGTGCCCCACCCCGATCGAGAAGGCCGATCCCACCTCATAGGTCACGAGCAGGTTCTCGCGATCGAGCTGGCTCTGGCTGGGCGCCGGCGTCGATGCGGGACGGAAGCGGCGCGGATTGTAAACGTAGGAGCCGCGTACGGTGAGCGGCCCGCGTGTGAGCACGAGGCTCGACGCCGCATAGGGCCGGCCCCCGCCCGTCCCGGCCGCGAGCGCTGTCGTGACGTCCGGCGTGGGATGCCACTCGACGCCGGGCACGATGGTTTCCGTTTCGGCGAACACCGCGCTCGTACTGAGCCGCACGGTGGGCGAGACCCGCCGCTCGAGGAGCAGCGCCCCCATCGGTGCGCGCGCCTTCCAGGCGGAGAACGACGGGGCCGCGAGACCGGCCGAGCTCGCGCCGGCGAACAACACGGCGTTTCCGTCGCGCGTCGTGTGCTGGAATTGCGCGCCCTGCACCAGCACGTTGAAGCCCCCGCCGAAGACGTCGGTGGGGTAGCGGAGCGAGAGGACGTCGTTGCCGAGGCGAAGGGTGTCGCGGCCGATCGCGGTGCGGAGGAAGGCGCCGACGCGGAGCCCGTCGAGCCAGCCGATGCCGACCCACCCATCCACGCCCTGGTGCCAGAAATTGCTGGTGGCCCCGTACCCTCCCGTGAGTGACGACGCGCCTCCCTGCATCTCGACCACGGTCTGGGCCGGGAGGCGGATCGGCGCGAGCATGACAAGCGCAGCGGCCGCGCAGACGGCCGCGATCAGCGATGGGCGCGGCGGGTCACGAGCGGGGGCCACCGGGGGCGGTATCGATCGTGAACTTCGCGAACCGGATTTCTGCCCGCGCCGGCGGCGCGGCCAGATCCCAATCGACCTCGGCCCACCGGCGGAAGTGCGGGAACATCGGAAAGCCGCCGCCCGGATGCCGCTCGCCATCGGCGGTCTCCAGTGAGAGCGTCTGCGCCCTGCCAAGGTGAGGGCCGATGTTCTCCAGCAGCACGCGCGCCTTCTTCGTCGCGGAGTCGAGCTCGATCCGGTGTACCACGATCTCGTCGTGCGCGAGCGGTTGCTTCTGGTTGAGGTACACCACGTGCGGCAGGATGATCCGCAAATTGATGCCATCATCGGTGCGCGCCCCGCTCAGCGCCGACGAGATGGTGAACCAGGCCGGCGTGCTGTCGGCGGTAGCCTCGTAGAAGACCGTGTAGGTGGCGCGGGGCGGGATCCGGAAGCTCGTCGCCGAGAGGCGCACATGCACTCGCGACGTATCGATCGGCGCCGGCACGACCTCTCCCTGTTCGGTAACGCGGAACCCCTTCACCTCGAGCACCGCGGTGAGCGGGAAGATGGTGCCATTGGTGAGCCGAAAGCTCGACCGGGCGCGCTCGGTATACTCGGCGACCGGCGGGCTCACGGTCTGCGCGGCGAGCGGGGTTGGCAGGAGGTATCCCGCCGGCGCGAGCAGGGCCGCGAGAATCGCCGCGCGGATCCGCGATGGCGCGGTCCGGCGGCGTCGCACGGCGTTGGACGTGGGGCGGGATTTACCTGGCATGACTCGGGGCTCTACTGGGTGATCGCCTCGAGGTTGAGCGTGCCGCTGTAGGTGCCGATCGGCAGCACTGCCGCGCCGGTGAGGTCGATCTCGAGGTCGAGGTTGTCGGTGCGCGTGACCTTCTTGTTGGTGCCGGTGATCGTAAGGTTGAGCAACCGGAGACTGCCGCCCGCGCTCCCCACCCCGCCGACGCCGTTCTGGGTGAAAGCGGTGAAGGCGGGGACGGCGCCGGTCAGCATCCGTCCCTTCATCATGCTCGACGGGATCGGCGTCCCGGTTGACCCATTCACCAACGCCTGCGCCGGCGAGCTGAACCAACCGACGACATTCACCGTCCCGGTCTTGCCGGGGTTGACGTCCCATTCCGTCTGGATCGTGACCGGGGTCGGGAAGACGTTAACGGCGTTATCGGTCAGCGTCGGCAGCGACTGCACGGCGCCGGCCGTGACCGCGAGCGTGAGCTGCCCGGGTTTGACCGCTGCCAGCGTGATGACCTGCGCCGTCGACACCTTGCCCGCCTGTGCCGCCGCCTGCCCGGTCACGAGCACCACGAGGGCACTCGGAAGGAGCAGGCGGAGGCGCATCGGACGCGCTCAGGTCGACGGATCGAGCGGAGTCTACTGGGTGACGGCCTGCAGGTTGAGCGTGCCGCTGTAGGTGCCGGGCACCAGCGCGGGCTGGCCGGTCAAATCGATCTGCAGCGCGAGGTTGTCGGTGCGGTTCGAGTTCCGCGCCGCCGGCGTCGGAGTCGTGGCGGTGAAGATCGTGAGGCTGCCGCCCGCCGAGCCTACGCCGCCCACCGCGTTGCCGGTGAACGCGTTGAAGCCGCCGCCGTTCACGTCGCCCTTGATGAGGCTCGACGTGAGCGCATTGGCGCCGTTCACCAGCGCCTGCGCCGGGGTGCTGAAATACCCGACCAACGACACCGATGCAGCGCCGACGCCCAGGTCCCACGTGGTCGTCACGTTCACTGGCGTGGCGAAGTTGTTGGTGGTCCCGTCCACCAGCGCCCCGATCGTCTGCGTGCCGCCCGAGTTCACCACCACGGTGAGCACCGGATTCTTGGTGGCGTTGATCTGCACCGTCTGCACCGACGAGGTGAGGCCGGCCTGCGCGTGGGCCAGCGCCGCCGGTGCCAACGCGACGACCGCACCCATCAATGCACCCTTGACCAGGAGCTTCATGTGGCTCTCCGTCGCTGAGGTTGTGCCCGCTCGCGCGCCACGCCGGGTGGGCGTCGCTCATGTGGCGCGGTTGACCGGCGCGCGGCCGGTACAAGCTCCATGCCACCTGGCGCATCGCCGTGCGAACAGTCAAGGAATCGAGCGGCTCAACTTTGGTCGGCGGGTGCGAAACGGGGGCGGCACAAGGATGAGCATGCGCCGCCGCGCCGGGGCGCGGTGAGGCGCGGCGGGGGGCGCGAGCGCAGGTTCGAGTTTCTTGACAGTGGGGGCGAGGGGCCGCTCCCCGGCTCAAAATGCGGTGCCGCGAATGCGCGGCGGCGAGCTACTCCTGCGCCGAGTCCGACGCGCTCGTCCGCGCGCCGTTGGCGCCGCCCTTGGTGGGCAGCGCGCCGGGCCGCGCCAGCCGGATGGTCCCGTCGAACGATTGGAGATCGATCCGGGCGCTGCCGCCGCCCAGGGTGAACGAGAAGCGGCGGCCGTGACGCTCGCGAAGCGTCACCGGGAACGCCGCCTCGAAGTCGCCGTCGAACGTGGAGACGGAGACGAGCGCGTCGGTGCCGTCGGGCACCGCGAGCGTCACGTCGCCGTCGTGCGTGGCGAGCCGATAGCGGCCGCTCGGGCGGATGGTGCCGTCATACACGATGTCACCATCCACCGTCGTTGCCTCCACCTCGTCCGAGGCGATGCTGACGAGCCGCACGTTGCCGTCGACGGTGGTCGCCTGGATGCCGCCGCTTGCATCGCGCACCGTCACGTCGCTGTTGACGGAATTTGCGTCGATCCGCCCCTTGGCGCCGCTCAGCGTAACCTTCCCCTCCACCGATCGGAGCGACACGTTGCCGGCGCCGCCCTGCACGGTGACGTCGCCGTCGACCGTTTCGATCTGCACGGGCGCCTGAATGCCCTCCACCCGCATCTCGGCGTCCACCCCGCTCAGGCTCACCGCCATCCAGGTCGGGGCCGTAATGTCGTAGGTCGCGTGCTCCGGCGGGCCGCGGTGGCCGGTGGCACCGACGCTCAGCACCACGGGCGATTGGTCGAGGTCGAGCGCATCGCCGTCCAGGTCGGCACGCACGCGAACGGCGTCGCGGGACCAGCCGTGCACGGTGATCGCGCCGGTGTGCGCGCGCACCTCGAGGCGCTGACCCCGCGTCACGGCGACGGTCGTGTCCGGGTTCTGCGCAGCGGCCAGGACGGCCAGGGCAAGCGAGAGTAGCACGGGCGCTCTCCGGGTTCAGCTTCGCGCGGTCGCGATACGCGCGGCCTCGCGGAGCAGGTCGAGTTTCCAGAGCATCGTGTTGGTGAGGTGCGTCGTGAGATAGGCGTTGCCCGGATCGGCGGCGAGCGCGCGGCGCGCGTCAGCGATTGCGCGATCGATGAGCGCGAGATTCCGCTCGAGCACCTTCACCGTTTTCGGGTCGAGCGACGCGCGGCGCTGGGCGAGAATGCGCTCGAGGTCCGCCACCGCGGCATCGTAGCGGGGCTCAGCGCTGAAGGCGGCCGGGCGAGCGGTACCGGCAGGCGAGACCTGTGCGGCGGGCGCCGCCGGCATGGAGTGAATGCCGGCCAATGCGGGCCGTGCCGCCGCCCACCAGGCGCCGCCGCCAGAGACGGCGGCGGCGAGCACCGCGGCCGCCGCGAGCTGGCCCAGAGAAAAGCGCTGCGAATGGGCCGGCAAAGGCCGCGCGGGCGGTTGGCGGCGTGGCACCTGCCGCATCGGCTCCGCCCCGGCTGGGCCCGGCGCGTCCGGCGCCCGGATGCGCGCCGCGATCCCCCTCCAGAGCTCCCGCTCCGGCGGCCGGTCAGGCAGCGCCCGCGCCCGCGCAACCACCTGCCGGAGCTCCGCCAGCACCGCCGTACAGGTGGGACATGCGGCGAGATGCCGCTCCAGGGCCTGCCGCTCCGCGCCGCTCAGCTCGCCATCGAGATACTCGGACAGCTTATCCGTCCAGGGATCGTGCATCATCGCTCACTCGCCTCCCGGCTCGAGGTGGCGCCGGAGCGCCATCCGTGCGCGGTGCAGTTGTGACTTCGAAGTCCCCACCGCAAGGCCGAGCTGCTCGGCGATCTCCTCGTGCCGGTAGCCCTCGACGTCGTGGAGCAGGAAGACTTGCCTCGCGCCGGGGGGCAGGTGCGCGAGCGCCGCTTCGAAATCGAGCGCCAGTTCCGGCGCACCCCGGCGGGACGAGGCGGTCTCGAGCGCCGTGTCGTCGGGAAGGAAGCGCTCGCGCCTGGTGCCGAGGCGCTGGCGCCATGCCAACACCACGTTGACCGCGAGCCGATGCAGCCAGGTGCCGAACGCCGCCTCGCCGCGGTACGTCGCCAGCTTTTCCCACGCGCGCACGAAGACATCCTGGGTCACCTCGTCGGCATCCTGGTCGTCGAGCATCCGGCGGACCAGCGTGTGCACCCGTGCCACGTGGGTCCGGTAGAGCCGCTCGAAGGCGCACGCGTCCCCACTGGCGGCGAGCGCCACCTCCACCGCGTCGCGGTCGCTCGGGTCGATCGCCTGGTCTCGCTGCAGCAGCGCGGCTCCGGGTGCGGGGTGCGTCATGTACGGCGTTGGATGGCCCTGCCGCGGTAAAGGTTGGAATATGGCGCTCTTGGCGCAGGCCCGCGCCACGGGTAAGGTTACAGCACTCTCAATCCGATCTGCCGGATGTCCACCGTCTCCGCTCCCGCCATCGCCGCACCCACTGGCACCACTCTTTCCTGCAAGGGGTGGCACCAGGAGGCCGCGCTCCGCATGCTGATGAACAACCTCGATCCCGCGGTGGCCGAGCGGCCCGAGGAGTTGATCGTGTATGGCGGCGGCGGCAAGGCGGCGCGCAACTGGGCCTGTTACGAGCGCATCGTGGCCACGCTTCGCCGCCTGGAGAACGACGAGACGCTGCTGGTGCAGAGCGGCAAACCGGTGGGGGTCTTCCGCACCCACGCGGAAGCGCCGCGGGTGCTCATCGCGAACGCGCACCTGGTACCGCGCTGGGCCACGTGGGAGGAGTTCCGGCGGCTCGAGGCGCTCGGGCTCACGATGTATGGCCAGATGACGGCCGGCTCGTGGATCTACATCGGGACGCAGGGCATCCTGCAAGGCACCTACGAGACGTTTGCAGAGTGTGCCCGACAGCACTTCGGTGGCTCGCTCGCCGGGCGGCTCGTCGTCACGGCCGGCCTGGGGGGGATGGGCGGCGCGCAGCCGCTCGCGGCCACGATGAACGGTGGCGCGCTTCTCGGCGTGGACGTGGAGGAGCACCGGATCCGCCGCCGGGTGGAAACCGGCTACTGCGACCGGCTGACGCACGATCTCGACGAGGCGCTCGACATGACCCTCGGCGCGCGGGAGCGGGGCGAGGCGCTCTCGGTGGGCCTCGTGGGCAACATCGCCGAGGTAATGCCTGAGCTGGTGCGGCGCGGCATCGTGCCCGACGTGGTGACTGACCAGACATCGGCGCACGACCTCCGCGTGGGCTATATCCCGGCGGGCCTCACGCTCGATGCTGCGGCGCTCCTGCGGGAGCGCGACCCCGCCGCGTACGAGGCGCGGGTGCTCGACTCGATGGTGACGCATGTGGACGCGATGCTCGCGCTGCAGCAGCGCGGGGCCATCGTGTTCGACTACGGCAATAACCTGCGCGGCCAGGTGGCCGACCGCCGCGGCCTCGCCCGCGCATTCGAGATCCCCGGGTTCGTGCCCGCCTTCATCCGGCCGCTCTTCTGCAAGGGCGCGGGGCCGTTCCGCTGGGCGGCGCTTTCGGGAAATCCCCGGGACATCGCCGTCACCGACGACACGGTGCTCGAGACCTTCCCGGAGAAGGAGGCGCTCGCCCGCTGGATCCGGCAGGCGCGTGAGAAGGTCCACTTTCAGGGGCTGCCCGCGCGGATCTGCTGGCTCGAGTACGGCGAGCGCGCGGAGCTCGGCCTCCGCTTCAACTGGCTGGTGAAGACCGGCCGGGTGGCGGCACCGCTCGTGATCGGCCGCGACCACCTCGACGCCGGCTCGGTCGCGTCGCCCAACCGCGAGACCGAAGCGATGCTCGACGGCTCCGACGCGATCGCCGACTGGCCGTTGCTCAACGCGTTGCTCAACACCGCATGCGGTGCGAGCTGGGTGTCGCTGCACCACGGCGGCGGCGTGGGGATCGGCTACTCGGTCCACGCCGGCATGGTGGCCGTGGCGGACGGCACCGAAATGGGCGACCGCCGCCTCACGCGGGTACTCACCGCCGACCCGGGCACCGGCGTGATGCGCCACGCGGACGCGGGCTATCCGCTCGCCGTCGAGACGGCACGGGAACGTGGCGTTGACCTGCCGATGATCGCTCCCGCGCGGTGAGGTCCGGGCGCGGCGCAGCAGACCACGGAGCGCAGCGCCGCGCACGCGCCGCGCCGCTCGCTCTCCCTCCAGCATGCCGGTCCTGACGAACATTGGCCTCCTGGCCATCTGTCGCGACGAGGGCGGCCAGGGCGATATCGACGCGATTCGCCACGCGGCACTCGCGTGGGAGGCGGGGCGCGTCGCGTGGGTGGGGCCGGAGGCGGAGCTGCCGGCCCGGTTCGCGGGCGCGGAGCGGCGCGATGCGGGGGGGCGGCTCGTGATTCCCGGCCTCATCGATTGCCACACGCACCTCGCGTTCGGTGGCTGGCGCGCCGACGAGTTCGAGCGCCGCCTCCGCGGCGAAGACTATCTCGCGATCGCGGCGGCCGGCGGCGGCATCGCAGCCACGGTGCGGGCCACGCGGGCGCTTAGTGAGGATGAGTTGCTCGCGCGTGCCGCCGCGGCGCTCGCCGGTATGCTCGCGCTCGGCGTCACGACGGTCGAATGCAAGAGCGGCTACGGGCTCGACCTCGCGACCGAGCTCAGGCTGCTTCGCGTGTACGGCCGGCTCGCCCGGCGCGGACCCCAGCGCCTGGTGCCGACGCTGCTCGGCGCCCATGTCGTGCCGCCCGAGTACCGCGACCGGCGCGAGGCATACATCGCGCTCGTCATTGATGAGATGATCCCGGCGGCGGCCGCCGACCAGCTCGCGCAGTGCGTCGACGTCTTCGTCGAAGAGTCGGCGTTCAGCGTCGAGGAGGCGCGGCGCATTCTGCTCGCGGGACGCGCGGCGGGGCTCGCGGCCAAGGTGCATGCGGATCAGCTTACCGACAGCGGCGGCGCCGAGTTGGCCGCGGAGGTCGGTGCCCTCTCGGCCGATCACCTGGAATGCGTCGGGCCGGCCGGCATCGCGGCGCTCGCGGCCGCGGGCATCGTGGCCGTGAGTCTGCCGATCGCCACGCTCTACCTGAACCAGGCGCCGATGCCTGCGCGGGCGCTCATCGCGGCCGGCGTGCCGGTGGCCATCGCCACCGACTTCAACCCCGGCACCGCGCCGAGCTGGGACTTGCCGCTCGCGCTCCTGCTCGCCTGCACCCGCCAACGGATGACGCCGGCAGAGGCGCTGAAGGGCGCCACTACCTACGCCGCGCGCGCCGTGGGCCTTGCGCGCGAGCTCGGCTCGCTCGAGCCGGGCAAAATGGCGGACTTCGCGATCATCGACGCGCCCGACGTGAACCAATGGCTCTACCACTTTCGGCCGAACGCCTGCCTCGAGACGGTAATCGGCGGGGTGACGCAATGGCGGGTCGGGTGAGCGCGGACGACCCGCGCATCGGCGAGCTGCTGGGCCGCGCTCTCGGCCCCGGAGATCGTCCGCGCGCCATCCTGCTCGGCTTCCCCTCGGATGAGGGCGTGCGGCGGAACGGCGGGCGGCCCGGCGCGGCCGAGGGGCCCGCGGCCATCCGGCGCGCGCTCGCCCGGCTCACGCCCGACCCGCGCGACGGAGCGGACGAGGCCCGCGCGCTCGTCGAGCGCACGTCGGACCTGGGCGACGTGGCCGTCACCGGTGACGTCGAGGCCGACCAGCGGCATCTGGCCGCGGCGCTCGCGCCCTGGCTCGGCGACGGCGTGTTCGCCATCGTGCTGGGCGGCGGCCACGAGACGACGTATGGCCATTTCCTGGGCTACGTCGCGGCAGGGCGCGATGTCGAGCTGCTCAACTGGGACGCGCACCCCGACGTTCGCGAGCCGACACCGGCCGGCGGCCACTCGGGCTCGCCGTTCCGGCAGGGGCTCGAGCACCCGTCCGCTCCCGCGCGGCGCTACGTGGTGGCCGGGCTCGCACCCCAGAGCGTGGCGCGGGCGCATCTGGCGTACGTGCGCCAGCACGGGCGGGCCGTGTTCCGCGACGAGCTCACGCCCACCGTCGTGCGCGAGCTGCTCGCCGCCGCGCGCGACCCCACGCTCGCGTCGTTCGATCTCGATGCGGTGGACCAGGCGGCGGCTCCGGGCGTCAGCGCGCCGGGAGTGGACGGACTCACGGCCGCCGAGTGGCTGCGCATCGCCGCGCTCACCGGCGCATGTCCAGCGGTCCGGTCTGTGGACCTGGTCGAGCTTAATCCTCGATACGATGAGGACGGGCGGACGGCTCGGCTCGCGGCGCTCACCGTCTGGCAGCTGCTGCATGGGCTCGCGCGGCGGTAGGGTCCTGCCGCGGCATTGCCGGCGCCGCCTCAGGGAGCCCGCCCGAATCGGTGCCCGGCTGCCTCTGGCGCCCCGCGCGGAGCCGGCGCATCTTGCAACGGCGCGTCTCAAGCGCGCGGCTGACTGCAAGGCTCCCCTGGACATTGAGTGGAGGGTACCCTGATGACCGTTGGGCCACACGGTATGACTGCTGTGACGGCGTCGCTGGTCGCGTCATTCGTACTCGTCTTCGCAGCGGGCTGCGGCGAAGGCGGCTCGAGCGGCTACAGTGGCGACTACAAGCGCGAGCTCTCGAACGAGGGCGAAGTGCAGATGAAGCTCGGCGGCGGATCGGTCGAGCTCACGCTTCCGTCACCGCGGTGGGCGGACAACCCGACGATTAAGAGCAACGTCACCTTCAAGGGCGACACACTCGTCTTCCCCGCCGACAGCGGCATGGCCTGCGCTACGGCGGAGGCCAAGTACGTGCTCGACAAGAGCGACAACGGCCTCAACGTGGACGGCGTCGGGTTCGACAGCTGCGGCGGCCGGCACGCGGCGCTGGAGGGAACCTGGGAGAAGACCTGAGCGGCTACGGCGCCGGCCACTGCTGCGTGATGCAGTGGAACGCGCCGAGTCCCCATACCAGGTCGGTGCAATCGATGACGACGACGCGGCGGTCGGGAAAGAGCCGCTGCAGGGTGACGCGGGCAATTTCGTCGCGCGCCGCGTCGTAGCCCGGCAGCAGCACGAGTCCGTTCGCCACGTAGAAGTTCGCGTAGCTCGCCGGAAGCCGCTGGCCTTGGTGCATCACCGGCGGCGGCATGGGCAGCGCCTCCACCCGGAGCGGCTGCCCGTCCTGGTCGCACATCGCGCCGAGCCGCTGCAGATTCTCCTGCAGCGGCTCGAAATTTTCATCGCGCGGGTCGTCCTCGACGACGGTGACCACGGTCGTCGGATCCACGAAGCGGGTGAGGTCGTCCACGTGGCCGTCGGTGTCGTCGCCCGCAATGCCGCGCCCGAGCCAGAGGATATGCTGCACGCCGAGGTACGCGCGGAGATAGCGCTCGACCTCGGTGCGGGAGAGCGCAGGATTGCGGTTCGGATTGAGCAGACAGGATTCGGTGGTGAGGAGCGTGCCGCGGCCGTTCACGTCGAGCGAGCCACCCTCCATGATGATTCCGGGCGTGAACACCGGCAGCCCGAGCTCGCGGCCGATTCGTGCCGGCACCGCGTCGTCCAGGTCGTAGGGCGGGTACTTGCCGCCCCAGGCGTTGAAGCCCCAGTCCACGACGGCCTGCTCGCGCCGGATGGCAACGCCGCCCTGTGCGGCGCCGCCCATGGCGCGCTCGAGAAAGATCGGCCCGTGGTCGCGGCACCAGGCGTCGTTGGTGGGGTTGTAGTGGAAGAAGACGTTGCCCGCGCCCGCGCCCGCATCGGCGAGCATGCGGCGCACGTCGGCCTCCATCTCGGGGCCGGCGACGTTGACGTGCACCTGCTCGTGATCAGCGAGCAGCCGCACCACGCGCGCGAAGAGCCCCGGCACTCTGGAAAACTTGCCGGGCCACGAGGCCTCCTTATGGGGCCAGCTCAGCCAGGTACCGAGGTGCGGCTCCCACTCCGCGGGCATGCGGAAGCCCAGCTCGGCAGGCGTCAATCCAGATACCGCTTGCAGATGTCGGCGTACGCGTCGATGCGGCGATCGCGCAGGAACGGCCAGTGTGTGCGGCTTTGATCGACTTTCGCCAGGTCGCACGGCACCACGAGCACTTCCTCGCCGGTGCCGGCCTTCGCGATGACGCGCCCACCCGGATCGGCGACAAAGCTGCCGCCCCAGAACTCGAGGCCGCCCGCGGGGCCGGGTTCGTGGCCGACGCGATTCACCGCGCAGACATAGACGCCGTTCGCGATGGCGTGGCTCCGCTGGATCGTCTCCCACGCCGATTGCTGCTGCTCGCCGTGCTCGGCCTTCTCGGCGGGCAGCCAGCCGATGGCGGTCGGGTAGAAAAGGATCTGCGCGCCGGCGAGCGCCGTAAGCCGAGCGGCCTCGGGATACCACTGGTCCCAGCAGACCAGCACGCCGATGCGTCCGTAGCGCGTCTCCCAACTCCGGAATCCGAGATCGCCCGGAGTGAAGTAAAATTTCTCGTAGTACTGCGGGTCGTCGGGGATATGCATCTTCCGGTACTTGCCGAGATACCGGCCGTCGGCGTCGATCACGGCGGCGGTGTTGTGATAGAGACCCTCGGCCCGGCGCTCGAAGAGGGACGCCACGATTACCATGCCGAGCTCGGCGGCGACATTGGCGAGCGCATCCGTGGTCGTGCCAGGCACCGGCTCGGCCAGCGCGAAGTGCGCGTGGTCCTCAGTTTGGCAGAAATAGCGGCTCAGGAACAGTTCCTCGAGGCACACGATCCGTGCGCCCCGTCCGGCCGCCTCCCGCACGCCGGCGATGGCACGGCGGAGGTTATCGGCCCGATCGTCGGAGTGCCGCATCTGGATCAGGCCGACCGGCACGATGCCGGGCGATACGACGGGAGTTGTCATGGAGCGGAAAATAGCCGCGCCGGGGCCGCGAGGCGCGGGTGACGTGCATCACGCGACGGCGGCGCGAACGCCGCCATTTTGCACCTGGGAGGATGTACCGATGAGCGCCAGAAAATTCCGTGTGACGGGCACCCCCGCCGCGGCTCGCATAGCGTGCGGCCTGCTGGGCAGTCTCTTCCTGGCGATCGGGTGCAGCGCGCCCCCCAGCCGGGGCGAGGCCGGAGCGGCCCAGGGACAGCCGGACACGACGCTGGCAGCGCCGGCGCCGGCCGACACCGCCGCGCCTGCACCGGCATCGAGCACCACGACGTCGAGTGACACCACGGCAATGGCACCCGCGGCGGCCGACACGGCCGGACGCGCCGGCTCCGATCAGGCCACCGCCGCGACGAACAGCTCCCGCACGTCATCGGCCGACTCCACCCGCGCCGCCCAGATCGCGCGCGCGCCGAGGGGCAGGCCGAACTCGTCGCGGCAGGACTCGATGCACATGAAGCCGCCCGCAGCGGCCGCGGCCGGGACGACGTCGGCCGGCAGCACCGCCGCCGGCAGCACGTCGGCCGGTGCGGCCGCGAACCAGGAGGGACCACCACCGCAGATCCTGCACGACAAGTATCATCCCGCGCCGCACGATACGATCTCGGAAACCGCCTATCAGGGCTGGAAGCAGTTCGAGCTCAATTGCGCACGCTGCCACGGCGAGTTCGGTGTGGGGAGCTCGTTCGCGCCGGCGCTGGTGAATTCGCTCAAGTCGGACGGCCCCATTCCCACGAAGGCGATCTTCGTTGCGACGGTGTGCGCCGGCCGGCCCGCCAAGGGGATGCCGTCCTGGTGTGCGCTCGGCATGGAGCCCCAGACGATGAACGAGATTTACGAGTACCTGAAGGGGCGAGCCGACGGCAAGATTGGCGTCGGGCGGCCGGCTGTGAAATCGGGGACGTAGGGCCGGCGCGCTGCCGAGCGCTCAGTCTTCCGCGGAGAGGCTGATTCGGGCGGCGCCGGCGCTCACCGGCCAGCGCGGCGTGATCGATTCGCCTTGCAGGGTACGGTCGAGCCCGCGCTCGGACTTGGCCAGCGTCTCGATCGGAAAGCTCCACACCTCGGGCTTGGGCTCGAACGCCGCATCGAGCGGCCGGAAGAGCGAGAGCTCAGGGGCGAAGAGATCGTCGGGTGCGGCCATCGCCGGATCCCACGCGTACGACACGGTGACCCGCCCGTCCGGCGTGAACCGAATGAGCTTCTCCAGCGGCCGAGGCGCGCCGTCGCTCACGGCGTCCGAGATCCCGCCCGCGGGCAGGGTACAGCGGATCTCCACCGCGCCGCGCGGCCGCGACACTTCGTACGCGGCCGGCACTCGGGCCCACGACCGCACCGGCGCGTAGTCTCCGGCGACATAGTTCTCCAGCGCAATGCCGGGTGCCAGCACCCGGTCCACGAAGAGCGTGCGGTCCTCGCGGTCGGTGGGCGGCTGCGCATCGAGCCGGAGCCCCGCTTCGATGTCGTGAATGCTCGCCGCACCGGCGCTGTCCCCGTGCTCGGCGCGCGCCTGCTCCTCGATCGCGGTGACGTAATACGGCTCGAGCCGGCGCGTGAGGGCGTTGGCGTAGTTGATCCCCGTCGCGAAAATCGTATAGTCCTCGACCGCCCCGCCACGGTGGGGGCTCACCACCGCGCTGAACCGATCCGAGTGGACCCAGATTTCGTCGTGGCCGTCGTTGTCGAGGTCGAGCACCTCCCACGCCAGTCCCTGGCCCCGGCGCAGGCCCGCTTCCGCGGCGGCGAGGTTGCGCCAGATCGCCTCGCGCAGGTGCGGCAGATAGAGGCCGCCGAAGACGCCGTGCCAGTATGCGTCGTTGCACTGCGCGCGGCCAATGGCGCGGCGCACGTCCTCGGGGTCGCCGCGGCGGCGTGCCAGTTCGGAGAGCGCCTGCATCTTCTTGTGCATCCGGTTCGACTCGGAGTACTTCACGAAGAAGTTGCGCCAGTGCGCGCCGCGAATGAGCGAGCCGTCCGGCCCCGCGATGCGCTCCTCTCCCAGGTCGCGCTCCAGGCGGCCGAGCCGGATGGCGGCGGCGGCCGGGAGGGACCACGCCTCCATTTCGCGATACGACGCCGTGGGCAGGTAGGCGAGGCCGCCGCTCGGCACCTCCCGCAGCGCGTCGGCGAGCGTGCTGAGCTCGACCGCGCCCGCATCGATGCGACCGCGGATCGTCGCCATGAACTGATCGAGCCAGCCGCGGTCGTAGACCCACTCGCGGGTGCCGGGCCACCCGCCGAACTTCTCGCCATCGTCGGCGAGCACGGCGAGCTGGTGGCCGGCGGCGCGCAGCTCGTCGAGGTATGCGGCGGTTTCTGCCGGCGGCCGGAAAGGAATGAGGTAGCGAAGGCGCTCGTCGATCGGGAACAGGGCCACGCGCCGCCCGCTCGTCTCGGTCCACCAGGGCGCGTGGAGCTGGTCGCTCGTAAAGCCGGTGACGAGGAAGTGCCGGTCATCCACCAGCGCGTAGCGCACGCCGGCCTCGGCCAGGTCCACCGCGAGCTCCGGCTCCCATACGCGCTCGGTGAGCCAGAGTCCCTCGGCCTCGACGCCGAACCGGCGGCGAAGCGCGTCCTTGAGCCAGCCGATCTGCTCGACCCGGTCCGCGCGCGGGAGCGACGCGAGCACCGGCTCGTAGAAGCCGCCCAGGAGCAGCTCGATCCTTCGGTCCGCCACGAACGGAGCGAGGCGGTCGAGGTACGCGGGCGCGTGTCGCTCGAGCCACTCGAGGAGTGGACCGGAAATGTGAAGGACGGCGGGGAAGAAGTCGGCGCCGGCCAACCGCTCGAGCAGCGGCCGGTACACGTCGTCGAGGTGCTGCTGGAACACCTGGTCGAAGTTGCCGACCGGCTGGTGGAGGTGCAGGCCGAAGACGAAGCGGAGCGGGCGCATCGCGGCGTCAGCTCAGGGCGATCGAGCGCGAGCCGTTGAGCGCGGCGGCCACCGCCGGCAGCACGTCGGGAAAGAGCGGGTCGCGCCGCCCAAGCTCCTCGGCGAGCCGCTGGCCCTCCTCGATCGGCACCCCGCCTCCGGGCGTGAGCGCGGCGATCAGGCGCGCGGTGTCGTCGCAGTGCAGGTTGAAGCGGCGCTCGGCGTAATCGACCACGGCGCCGGTCGAGATGATGAACTGCCAGTCGGACGACTGGGCGAGCAGCAGCTCGCGGGTGGCCTGCGCCAGCACGGGGCGCGCCGCCGGCTCCGCGAGCGCGTCGCCCGCCACGTCCCAGAACGCCTCCTCGAGCGGCCAGAGCCGCTGCCAGGTCCACGCCGTCTGGTCGCTGAGCCACATGCTATAGTCGCCGTTGGCGCCCCAGGTGCCGGGCGGCAGGCGAATCGCCGCGCGCGCGGGATGCTCGGCCAGGTGGGCCGAGCCGGTGGCCGGCCGCACATCGGGCTCGCGGGTGAGCGCGCGGTACACCTCGCCCAAAAAATCGGGTCCCTCGAACCACCAGTGCCCGAACAGCTCGGTGTCGAACGGCGCCACGATGACGCCATCGGGGCCGGGCGAGCGATCGATCGACAGCTCCTCGAGCAGGTGCGCGAAGTGGCGCCCATGGCCGCCGGCCGATTCGCGCGCGCCGGCGGGGTCGTACGCGTCCTTCTCGCCGAGGTCGACCTCCGGTCCGGTGACGCGCCAGAGCTTGAGGCCGCCGGGCCAGCGGATCTTGTGGAACTCGAGGTACCGCGCCTCGCCGGGATAGCCCTCGTGGCGGCTCCACACCTGCATCGACGCGCGCGGATCGCGCACGTAGGCGACAACGTTGCGCGCGCCGCGCGCCGGTGAAACCCGGTAGGCGCGATAGGGACTCCGGAGCGTGGCGCTGCCCGCGCCAGCGGTGCCGTCGGCCGCCTCACGCGGGCCGGCGAGCGGATCGCCGTAGACGCCCAGCGGACGGCCTGCGGCGGCGAGATGCGCGTCGACGAAGAAGTAGTGGAAGCCCGCGTCGGCCAGGTGCTCCTCGATGCCGCGGCGTACGCCGGACTTGGGCGCGCCGGGCCACGGAGCCCACGGGCCGCGCGGGCGATAGGCGCACTCGGGGAGCCAGCAGCCCTCCGGCGCCCGGCCGAAGAGCCGGCGATGCTCGGCGACGCCCACCGCGAGCTGGAGCCGGATGCTTTCGTCGCGCGCGAGCAGTGGCAGGAATCCGTGGGTCGCGGCCGAGCCGATGATCTCGAGGCGGCCGCGGTCCTGCAGGGCGCGGAAGGCACCGACGAGATCGTACTCGATCTCGCGCGCGAGCTCGCGCAGCCGCTCCAGGCGCTCGCGCCAGAACCGCACCAGCGGCACGAGGTGCGCATCGCCGGTGGCGGGCATCGAGGCGAGCGCCTCGTCGCACGCCCGGAGCCGCTGCGCGAGAAAGGTCTCCATCTCGGCCGCGAAGAGGGGACTCGCGAGCTGGTTGGCGAGCACCGGGGTAAAGCCGATCGTGACCGGCGCGGGTACCCGGTCGGCCTCCAGGTTCCGAAAGACCTCGAGCAGCGGGAGGTACGTGTCGAGAGCGGCTTCGGTCAGCCAATCGCTGCCGTGCGGCCAGCGCCCGTGGTTCAGCACCCAGGGCAGATGGCTGTGCAGCGTGAGCACGAAGTCCATCGCGAGCTCCTCGCTCAAACGCGGGCGGCGTGGGCCACCGCGCGCCGGTAGACGTCCAGGTAGGCCGTGGCCGAGCGCTGCCAACTGAAGTCCTTTGCCATCGCGGCACGGGCCATATGCCGCCAGGCCGCAGCGTCGGCCCAGCAATCGAGCGCACGGAACGCCGCGGCCTCGAGCGCCATCGGCGTGTATGCATCGAAGAGAAAGCCGGTCGCGTCGTCGTCGATCGTATCGGCCAGGCCGCCGACCCGCCGCGCCACCGGCAGCGCGCCGTAGCGCTGCGCCCGCATCTGGGTGAGCCCGCACGGCTCGTAGATCGACGGCATGAGGAAGACATCCACGCCCGCCATGAGCCGGTGCTCCAGACGGTCGGTGAAGTCGAGCTGCACGCCGATGCGGTCGGGATTGGCGCCCGCAAGCCCGGTGAGCGCGCGCTCGTAGCGCGGCTCGCCGCTTCCGAGAAAAACGAACTGCGCATCCTGCGCGAGGAGGTGCCGGCTCCCGAGGATGAGGTCGAGCCCCTTCTGCGTGACCAGCCGGCCGGTCATGCCGAAGAGCGGCACCTTTCGCCGCTGCGGCAGCCCGTAGGAACGCTGCAGCGCGCGCTTGCACTTGGCCTTGTCGCCGAGCGAGTCGGCCGAGTACGGCGCGGTGATCTGGCCGTCGTGCGCCGGGTCCCAGACGGACTGATCGATCCCGTTCAGAATCCCCACCAACCGCGGCCCGAGGGCGGTGAACATCCCGTGCAGGCCGAACCCGCCGCCCGGCGTGCGCAACTCCTCGGCCTGGGTGGGACTCACGGTCACCGCGTAGTCGGTGAATGCGAGGCCGCCCTTGAGGAAGTTCACCTTACCGTACCACTCGAGCTGCCGCCAGTTGAACAGCGTCCACGGGAGCCCGATCTCGGGCATCACGGCTGGCGCGAAGTGACCCTGGTAGCCGGGATTGTGCACCGACAGCACGGTGTACGCCTCGGGCGTATCAGGGTCGTCCGCAAGCACGGTGCGGAGGTAGACGGGGGCAAGCGCCGTGTGCCAGTCGTGCGTGTGCAAGAGGATCGGGCCGCGCATCACGCGAGGAAGCGCGAGGCACGCGGCGAGCGCCAGAAACGCGAAGCGCCGCGCGTTGTCCTGGTAATCGGCGCCGTTCTCTCCGTAGATTCCGGCGCGGTTGAAGAACTCGAGATGCTCGATGAAGTAGACCTGAGGGCCGCGCCCGCGGCCGTGCCCGGCCACGCGGAAGAGCCGCGCCTCCTCGATGCGCGGCCCGAGCAGCACCCGGATGGGCGGTCCCACGGGCTCGAGGTCGGGAGCGGCGTCGCGCACCGAGCGGTACAGCGGCATGACGATCGCGACCGGAAGCCCGGCGTCGTGCTGAAACCTGGCGAGGCCGCTCACGGCTTCCCCGAGGCCGCCGGTGCGGGCGAACGGGAAGTATTCGGCGGTGAGATGCACGACGGACACCGGCTCGCCGGCCGGCGTGCTCAGCGGCGCCCTGGCCGTGCCTGGTGCGGCGGGCGGGGAGATGCGTGCCACGGCCTCCGCCTGCTCACGCGGTGGGGGGATCGTCTGCGGTTGCGTCTGCGTGGAACGCCGGTGCGTAGTACTCCTGGACATATTCCTGTATCATCCGCCGGGCGGTGAAGCGCGCGCCCGCCAGTCGGATCGCGTAGCGCATCTTCTCCACCCAGCCAAGCGGGACGCCGCGGGCGTCCCGGCTGTAGTACAAGGGAATCACCTGCTCCTCGAGCAGGCGGTAGAATCGCTCGGCGTCGGCGGCATCGGTCTCTTCGGTCTCGCCCGCCGGCGAGATGGCCCATCCCGCGAGCCCGTCGTACCCCTCTTTCCACCACCCGTCGAGGGTGCCGAGCTGGGGCACTCCGTTGAGCGCCGCCTTCATGCCGCTCGTGCCCGAGGCCTCGAGCGGGAGGCGCGGAAGGTTCACCCACACATCGGTGCCCTGCACCAGCAGGTGCGCAAGGTGCATGTCGTAGTCTTCCAGAAACGCCACGCGCCCCTCGAACGCCGGATCGCGGGTGAACTGGTAGACACACTGCAAGACTTCCTTGCCCGGGTTGTCGGCGGGATGCGCCTTGCCGGCGAAGACGATCTGCACCGGGCGCCATGGATTCACCAGCAGCCGGCGCAGCCGGTCGAGGTCGCGAAATATGAGGTTGGCGCGCTTGTAGGTGGCGAACCGGCGGGCAAAGCCGATCGTGAGCGCCTTGGGATCGAGCAGCGTCCCGGCGCCCACCACCTGCGCCGCCTCCGTGTGCTGGTCGGCAAAGCGGTGGCGCGCGTCTTCGCGCACGTAGTCGAAGAGCACGCCCTTGAGGCGCACGTGCGCATCCCAGAGCCGCTGGTGGTCGAGCGTGAGCACCTGATCCCAGAGGGCTGGGTCGTCGCTGCGGTCCATCCAGTCGCGGCCCAGGCGCTCGTCGAGCAGGTCCATGACGGGCGCCGCCATCCAGGTGCGGACGTGCACGCCGTTGGTAACGTGACCGATCGGCACCGTCTCCCAGGGCCGGCTGGGCCAGAGCTCGCGCCAGAGGTGACGGGACACCTGGCCGTGCTGGCGCGAGACGCCGTTCACCCGGGCGGCGCAGCGGACGGCCGCAGCCGTCATATGAAATTGGCCGGGGAGCGCGGGATGTTGTCCCAGCGAGAAAAACTGGTCGCGCGAGATGCCCACCTCGTCCCACACCGGGCCGGCGCACGCCTCCACCTGCTCGACGGCAAAGGCGTCGTGCCCTGCGGGCACGGGCGTGTGCGTGGTGAAGATGCTGGTGGCCCGCACCTCGCGCAGCGCATCGGCGAAGGCGGTGCCGCGGGCGGCGGACTCGCGCAGCCGCTCGACCATCATGAACGCCGCGTGGCCCTCGTTCGCATGCCACACGCCGGGATTCACCCCAACCGCACGCAGCACCCGTACGCCGCCCACGCCGAGGATCCACTCCTGCCTGAGGCGAAGATCGCGGCCGCCCCCGTAGAGATTGCTCATGAGGCCGCGGTCGTCGGGGTGGTTGGCCTCGAGGTTGGTATCGAGCAGATAGACCGGCACGCGGCCCACCATGAGGCGCCAGGCGCGGACCTGCACCGGGCGGCCCATGGTCTCGACCACGGTAAGGAAGCTCTCGTGGCGCGGCCCGCGTACCGGTTCGAGCGGCGTGCGGGTGATGTCGTACTCCTCGTCGCTGTCTTCCTGCCACCCATCGAGCCGGAGCCGCTGGTCGAAGTAGCCCTTCATGTAGAAGAGCCCGACGCCCACCATGGGCAGGCCCAGGTCGGATGCGGCCTTGCAATGGTCGCCGGCCAGAACGCCCAGGCCGCCGGAGTAGATCGGCACCGAGGCGTGGAGGCCGAACTCGGCGCAGAAATAGGCGACGGGGCCGTCACGCGAGTCGGGATAGTTGCGCGCGAACCAGGTGTCGCCGGTCGTGAGCTCGTGGGTCATCCGCGCGACGACGTCGTCGTAGCGGCGGAGGAAGTCGCGGTCGCTCGCCGCCGCGGCGACGCGTGCGGGGTCCACGCGGCAGAGGAAGTCGAGTGGATTGTGGCGGACGTGGTGCCAGAGCAGCTCGTCGATGGCGCGGAAGAGGTCGCGGGCCTCGCGGCTCCAGCTCCACCAGAGGTTCATGGCGATCGACGCGAGTCCCTCGATCCTCGCGGGGAGGTACGGAATCCGGCTGGTCTGGCTCGTCATGGGCCTAAGGGTAAGCGGTCGGCGACGGGGCGTAAACAGCGACGGGCTGCTACGTCCGCACGAGCTTCCGGTATGCGATACGGTGCGGCTGGTCCGCGTCCGGCCCCTTCCGCTTTTTGAGGTCCTCGATGTAGTCGGCGTAGTTCCCCTCGTACCACACCACTTCGCTGTTACCCTCGAACGCGAGCATGTGCGTGGCGATCCGGTCGAGAAACCACCGGTCGTGGCTGATCACCACGCCGCAGCCCGCAAAGTCGAGCAGCGCTTGCTCCAGCGCGCGCAGCGTGTCCACGTCGAGATCGTTGGTGGGCTCGTCGAGCAGCAGCAGGTTGCCGCCGCTCTTGAGCAGCTTGGCGAGGTGCACGCGATTCCGCTCGCCGCCTGAGAGATCGCCGACGCGCTTCTGCTGATCGGCGCCGCGGAAGTTGAACCCGGCGCAGTAGGCTCGCGCGTTCACCTGTCGGCGCCCGAACGCGAGCTGGTCCTGCCCGCCCGAAATCTCCTCGTACACCGTGTGGTCCGGATCGAGCGCGTCGCGCGACTGATCGACGTAGGCCGGCTGCACCGTGCTGCCCACCGTGAGCGTGCCCGCGTCCGCCTGCTCCTGGCCCACGATCATCCGGAAGAGCGTCGTCTTGCCCGCGCCATTGGGTCCGATCACGCCGACGATGCCGCCGCGCGGCAGCGCAAAGCTCAGGTTCTCGAACAGGAGCCGCTCGCCGTAGCCCTTGGCGAGCCCGTCGGCGATCACCACCTCGTCGCCGAGCCGCGCCGGCACCGGGATGAGGATTTCCGCCGTGCCCTCCTGCGCCCGCTCGCTCTCGTCGCGCAACTGCTCGTACGCCGTGATGCGCGCCTTCGACTTGGCCTGGCGCGCCCGCGGCGCCATGCGGATCCACTCGAGCTCCCGCTCCAGCGTGCGTTGTCGTGCCGAGGCCTGCTTTTCCTCGACCGCGAGCCGCTGCTGCTTCTGTGCGAGCCATGACGAGTAGTTGCCCTGCCAGGGAATGCCGAAGCCGCGGTCCAGCTCCAGGATCCAGCCCGCGACGTTGTCGAGGAAATACCGGTCGTGCGTCACCGCCACCACCGTCCCCGGAAACTCCGCCAGGTGCCGCTCGAGCCACGCGACGCTCTCGGCATCGAGATGGTTGGTGGGCTCGTCGAGCAGCAGCATGTCAGGCTGCTCGAGCAGCACGCGGCAGAGCGCCACGCGGCGGCGCTCGCCGCCCGAGAGCGTGGCTACATCCGCATCGCCGGCCGGCAGGCGGAGCGCGTCCATCGCGATGTCGATGGTGCGCTCGAGGTCCCATGCGTTCGCGGCCTCGATGCGGGTCTGCACGTCGCCCTGCCGCTCCAGCAGTCGCGCCATCTCGTCGTCGTCCATCGGCTCGGCAAAGCGCGCGCTCACCGTCTCGAACTCGGTGAGCAGCGCCCGCACCGGTGCCACCGCCTCCTCCACGTTGCCGCGCACGTCCTTGGCGGGATCGAGCGCCGGCTCCTGCGGGAGATAGCCGATGCGGATGCCGTCCGCAGGGCGCGCAACACCCTGAAAATCGTGATCCACACCCGCCATGATCCGGAGCAGCGTGCTCTTGCCGGCGCCGTTAGCGCCCAGCACGCCGATCTTGGCGCCGGGAAAGAAGGCGAGATGAATTCCCTTGAGGATCTCGCGGCTCGGAGGGACGACCTTCCGGAGGTCCCGCATCGTGAAGATGTATTGAGGGCCTGGCATAGGGGCACAACGATAACAGCGTGCGCGGAGAACGGGAAACGCAAAGGGCGCTCCGACGGGAGCGCCCCCGGTCGAGCCGCACGGCTCGCGTCAACTCAGGTGCTTGTTCACCAGCTTCGTCATGTCGAACATCGAGACCCGCGACTTGCCGTTGAAGACGGGGCGCAGCTTGTCATCGGCGTTGATCATGCGGCGCTCCTTGGGATCCTGGAGCCCGTGCTTCTTGATGTAACCCCAGAGCTTCTTGGTGACCTCGGTGCGGGGGAGCGGGGTCGACCCGACCACGGCCGCGAGCGCCGAGTCCGGCGTCATCGGCTTCATGAACGCGGCATTCGGCTTCCGCGTGGCCGCGCTCTTCCGCCGCGCGGGGCGCCGGGCGGCGCGCTTCCGGGCGACCGGCTTGCGCGCGGACTTCCTGGCGGACTTCTTGGCCGACTTCTTGGAGGACCTTTTGGCCGACTTGCGTGCGGACTTCTTTCTCCTGGTGGTGGCCATCGCGCATCTCCCTCTGACGGTGAGTACGGGGGGTGCCGCAAGAAAGCAATCCAACGCACATCAAAGTATGACGCTTTTCCCCAGCGGCAATAGGGGAGCACCGACTTTGTGGCGCCCATCACGCGCCCGGGCCGCCGGATTCGCCCATATTCCAGGCGAAGGATCGACGCCTTCGAACCCGTTTGCACCCGGTGACTGCCATGCTCGCCATCGCTCGCTCTCGCTCGATTCAGATCGCCGCTCGGCGCGGCGCCGCGCTCGCGCTGGGCGCGTTCGCCGTCGCCGCAACGCCGTCGCGCCATCCGGCACCGTCCTGCGCGAAAGACAATGCCGGCCTCACGCTGCCCGACGGATTCTGCGCCGCAGTCTTCGCGCAGGACTTGGGCCCCGCGCGCCATCTCGCCGTGGCGCCGAACGGCGACGTCTTCGCCAACATCTCCGACAAGAACGTGGCCGGGATGCGCGACACTACCGGCGATGGTGTCGCCGATCTCGTGCGCCACTTCGGCAAGGATGGCGGCACCGGCATCGCGCTCACGGATGGATTTCTCTACTACGCGACCGACGACGCCGTGTACCGCTACCCCTGGCGCGCGGGCCAGCTCGAGCCGACGAGCCCGCGGGAAACCGTCGTGAGCGGTCTGCCGCACGGCGGCGACCACAACGCCAAGAGCATCGCCATCGGTCCCGGCGATGCACTCTACGTGAACGTCGGGTCGGCCACGAACAGCTGTCAGGTGGCGAACCGTCAATCGCATTCACCGGGCAAAGATCCGTGCACCGAGCTCGAGACCCGTGCCGGCATCTGGCGATTCTCCGCCTCGAAGCCAGGGCAGACGTTCGGCGATGGCGAGCGGTTCGCCACCGGGCTGCGCAATACCGTGGCGCTCGCCATCCAGCCCGGCACCGGCGCGCTCTACGGCGCCATGATGGGGCGCGACCAGCTCACGCAGAACTGGGGCGTCCCCGCGAAGAAGGGCGCCGAGAATCCAGGCGAGGAGCTGGTGCGCATCGAGAAGGGCGACAACTTCGGCTGGCCGTACTGCTACTACGACGTGGACCTGCATCACCTGGTGCTGGCGCCGGAGTACGGCGGCGACGGCACCAGGGTGGGCCGCTGCGCCGAATTCAAGGAGCCACTGATTGCGTTCCCGGGGCATTGGGCCCCGCTCGCGATCGCGTTCTCCACCCCGGCCACGGCGCGGCAATTCGGCTCGGCCTATCGCGACGGGCTCTTCATCGCCTTCCATGGCTCGTGGAATCGCGCGCCTTTGCCGCAGGCGGGCTACCGGGTGTCGTGGGTGCCGTTCCGGAGCGGCAAGCCCACCGGCAAGTACAGCACATTCGCGATCGGGAGCGCGGGGCCCACATGGCTCCGTGCCTCGGGCGTTGCGGTGGGGCCCGATGGCGCGCTCTATGTGGCGTCGGATGGCAAGGGGATGATCTGGCGGATCGTGAACGCGAGCGCGCCTCCGGCCGAGGAGGCACGCGCCGGCGAGGGCGCTACGCGGGCGCCGCAGTGAGTCGGAGGATCCGCTCCACCTCCCCGAGCGTCGGGTCGATTTCGATCGGGCGGTTGGCGCCGGCAGGCGGCGGGTCCATCTCCTGGTGATAGCGGATCAGCACACCGGGGTCCTTGAGTACGTGCCCGGTGAGCACGCTGATAATCCGCTCTGACGGCCGCATCACGCCGTCTCGAATGAGGCGCCGCACGCCGGCGACGCTCGCGGCGCTCGCGGGTTCGCAGCCGACGCCCGCCGCATCGATTGCCGCCTTGGCCTCGAGGATCTCGGCGTCGCTCACGGCGAGTACCACCCCGTCGGTTTCGCGGATGGTTCGCACCGCGCGCTCGTACGATGCCGGGTCGCCGATGCGGATCGCGGTCGCCACCGTCTCGGCTTTCACCGTGTGCCGCCGTGCGAACCCCTCGCCGAAGCTCCGCGCGAACGGTGCCGCCCCCTCCGCCTGCACCGCGGCGATCCGCGGCATCCGGTCGATGAGTCCCCAGGCGCGCGCCTCGCGCAGCGCCTTCCCGAACGCGGCGGTGTTGCCGAGGTTGCCGGCGGGCACCGCGATCCAGTCGGGCGCGTCCCAGCCGAGCTGCTCGAGCAGCTCGAGCACGATGGTCTTCTGGCCCTCGATGCGAAACGGATTGATCGAGTTGAGCAGATAGACGCCGAGCTGCTCGCTCGCTTGCTCGACCAGGCGCAGGCAGTCGTCGAAGTCGCCGCGGACGAGCAGCGTGCGCGCACCGTACGCGAGGCTCTGCGCGAGCTTGCCGAGGGCGACGTTGCCGGACGGTACCAGTGCGAGCGCGGGAATGCCCGCCTGCGCGGCGTATGCCGCGAGCGATGCCGACGTATTGCCGGTCGAGGCGCACGCCACGGCGGCGGCGCCGAGGCGTTTGGCCTGCGTCACGCCGACCGTCATGCCGCGATCCTTGAATGAGCCGGTCGGGTTGTGGCCCTCGTGCTTCATGAGGAGCTGCCCGGCGCCGGTCCAGCGGTCGAGCGCGGCGCGGTGGAGCAGGGGAGTATTGCCTTCGGGGTGCGTAATGATCTCCCGGGCGGAGGGCAGCACGGCGGCCTGGAAGCGCCAGACGCCTGATTGGGCGCCGCCGTCGGTGGCGGCGTTGCTGCCCGACGCGCCGCGGGCCTCCGCAAAGCATGCGAGCAGCGCCTCACGGGTGAACCCCGGGCCCACGTGGGCGAGCTCGAGCAGCCCGCCGCACTGCGCGCAGCGGGTGCGCGGATCGCTCTCCGGCATCTCGCTCCCGCAGGCGACGCAGCGCTGCACGCTGCGCGCGCGCGCCGCCTCGGATGCGCTCGCGGCGCTGCCGCTCCCGCGCTCGCCGCTCACCCGTCCCCCGCTCCCGGCACCACCCGCGCGCCGCTCCGATCCACCTCCGCCACGCGGATCCGCGCGGTCATGCCTGACTCGGCGTACGCCGCCTGCATTGCGGTGCCCACGGCGCGCGCGCTCGCCTCGCCCCTCGCGAGGGCGAACGCGGTGGGCCCGCTCCCGGAAATGGACGCGCCGAGCGCCCCGGCCGCGTGGGCCGCGCGCTTGGCCGCGTCGAACCCCGGAAGAAGCGGCGCGCGCGCCGGCTCCGCCACGCGGTCGTCGAGGGCGCGGCCCAGCAGCGCGTAGTCGCCGGCGGCGAGTGCGGCCACCACCGCCGCCACCTGCGCCGCCTGATGCAGCGCCACGTCGAGAGCCACCTCGCGCGGGAGCACGGCGCGCGACTCCCGAGTGCGGAGCCGCTGGTCGGGGTGCGCGAGCACGACCCAGAGCTCCGGCGGCACCGGCAGGCGCACCACATCGAGCGGGTGCAGGCTCCGGATGAGCACCGCTCCACCCAGCAGCGACGGCGCAACGTTGTCCGCGTGGCGCCCCGCGACCGCGGCTTCCGCCTCGACGCACGCCTCGAGCAGGGCCGCGCGGTCGAGCGGGCCGCCCAGCAGGTGATTCACGGCGACCGCGCCGGCCACCGCGGACGCGGCACTCCCGCCCTGGCCTCCGCAGAGCGGCAGCCCCTTCCGCACCGTGAGCGAGAGCCCCACGCTTCGCGCGCCCGCACGGCGCAGCACCTCGGCCGCCGCGAGCGCGGCGGTGTTGCGCCGAGGATCGGTGGGCAGGTCGGCGTGGCCGGCGCCCCGCACCGTGATGCGGCCTGCCTCCGTGCGCTCCGCCGCGACCTCGTCCCCAGCGCCCGCGACCGCGAGGCCGAGAATGTCGAGCCCCGGCCCCAGATTGCCGACCGATCCGGGCGCGAACGCCTGCGCGCGAACCTTGAGCATCATGCTCATGCGGCGCCGAGCTGCAGAATGTCGTTCAGCACTCCGGCGGCGGTGACAGGCGGGCCTGCGCCCGGGCCGGTGATGACGAGCGGGTTCGACTTGTACCGCGCGGTGGTGAACACGACGGTGTTGTCCGCGCCTTTGAGCGCAGCGAACGGACTCGTACGCTCGACCTCGCGCAGCTCCACGGCGAGCGAGCGACGCGTCACCGCCGCCACGTAGCGGAGCACGCGGCTCCGCGTCGCGGCCGCGTCCATTCGCCGCGCCCACTCGGCGTCGTGCTCCTCCAGGCGCGCGAGGAAGCTCGCGAGCGTCCGCCCGCGCGCGGCCGCCGGCACCAGCGACTCCACCATGCCCGCCGCCAGCTCGCCCGAGTAGCCGAGCAGCCGGCCGAGGATGAGCGCCTTGCGCCCGACGTCCATACCGGAGAGGTCGTCGCGTGGATCGGGCTCGGTGTAGCCTTGCGCCATCGCGGCGCGGAGCGCCGCGGAAAACGCGCGGCCGCGGCTCATCTCGTCCAGAAGAAAGCCGAGCGTGCCCGAGAGGCAGCCCTCGATTCGGGTTACGCGGTCGCCCGATTCGATGAGCTTGTAGTACGTGTCGATGACCGGCAGCCCGGCGCCCACCGTCGTTTCGTGCCGGAGTCGCCGCCCGTAGCTCCGCGCGAGTTTGTGCAGCCGCTCGCTCTCGGCCCGCGGCCCCGCGAGGGGCCGCTTGTTCGAGAGGACGAGGTCCATGCCCGAGGCCAGCGCCTGCGCGAGAATGTCGCCGGTGTCGTCCGCGGTGACATCCACCAGGATCGGCCGGCGCAGCGCGTGGCCGCTGATGAGCGCGATCGCTTCGCCCGGTGAGCCGGCGCGCCCGCCCGGCAGCTTGGCGACGGGCGTGCCGCCTTGCTTGGCCGCCGCGAGCGCGGCGAGGCGCCGGGCGCCGAGCCCCCGGTGCTCGAAGAGAAACCCGCTGCGGTCGATGATGCCGATCACGCGCAGCTCGAGCTGCGGCCGGCGCACCCGCGCGAGCAGGCCGGCGAGCATCCGCCCGATCTGTCCGAATCCCAGCAGCACGACTTCCACCCGCTCCGGCCGCGTCACGCTCCCGCCGCCAATGCGCGAGAGCTGAAACGCGGCGTGAATCCGCCGCTGCGCCTCCGCCGCGTGCTCGCCTTCCACCACGACCGAGATGTTGAGCTCCGACGATCCCTGCGCGATCGCGACGGCGTTGATGCCGCCCGAGGCGAGCGCCGAGAAAACGCCCGCCGCGATGCCCGGCGTGCCTGCCATGCCGAGGCCCACCACCGCGAGCGTGGCGAGGCCGGGCCGCACCTCGACGGCGTCGATCTCCCGCCGCGCGATTTCGTCGCGGAACTCGCGCTCGAGTGCCTCGCGCGCCCCGCGCGCGGCCGCCGCCGGTACACTGAAGCAGATCGAGTGCTCCGATGAGGCCTGCGAAATGAGCGACACTGAGATGTTGCGGCCCTGGAGCGCGGTAAACGTCCGCGCCGCAATGCCCGGCACGCCGAGCATGCCGTTGCCGGCCACAGTGACGAGCGCCTGGTGGGTCGCGGCGGAGAGCGCCTTCACCGGAAGCCGCGTGGTGCCGATGCGCTCGGAGACCTCGGTGCCCGCGGCTGCGGGCTCGGCGAACGGCCGCACGAAGAGCGGAATCCGCCGGCCCGCGAGCGGGATCAGCGCGCGTGGGTGCAGCACCTTGGCGCCGTAGTACGCAAGCTCGGCGGCCTCGCGGGTGTGAAGCTGGGGGATCACGCGCGCGTCGGGCACGATCCTGGGATCGGCGGTGAGGAGTCCGGGCACGTCCTTCCAGAGCGACACCCGCGCGGCACCCACAGCGCGCGCGATGAGCGTCGCCGTGAGGTCCGAGCCGCCGCGGCCGAGCGTCGTGACGTCGCCGCCGGGCGAGGCGCCGACGAATCCAGGCACCACCGGCACGATCCCGCGGGCGAGCAAGGGCTCGAGCGCACGCTGCCCCGCGCGGTCGGTCCGGTCGTAATCCGGCGAGGCGTGGCCGAAGTGCGCGTCGGTGCGGACCACGTCCGCCGCGTCGACGTAACGGGCGCGGACACCGCCGGCCGTGAGCGCCGCGGCCACGAGCCGCGCGCTCAGCCGCTCACCTCGCGCGGCAATGAAATCGCTCGTGCGCGGCGTGAGATCGCGGAGGAGCCGGAGGCCCGCGGCCACGGCGGCCAGCTCGTCGCACTGCGCCTGGATGTATTCGAGGAGGTCGGTGCGGGCCCGTCCGGCCGGCAGCGCCCCACGCGCCGCCGCCGTGTAGCGCGCCCCAAGCTCGGCGATGAGCGTGGTGCTCGCCCCGTTCTCGCCGCGCTGTGCCCGCGCCGCCACGGCGAGCAGCGTGTCCGTCGCGCCCGCCATCGCCGACACCACGACGATCGGACGCTCGTGGCGGTGGCCGCGGACGATGGCGACCGCGCGCCCGATCGCCTCGGCGTCGGCGAGCGAAGCCCCGCCGAATTTGTGCACGTGCGGGGCGCGGCGGGGTGTGGACATATTCGGCGGAGTGTATACTGCGTGAGACGGAAAGTCCATCAACGTGCGCCCTCGCCGCCGCCTTCGATTGCGCTCATGCTTACGCTGCTCAAGCTGCTTCAATCGATGCTCGCCACCCTCCATTCGGAGGGGACGCCGGGCCAAGTTGCGCTCGGCGTAGCGTTCGGCTCGGTGCTCGGCCTCACCCCGCTCGTCAACGTGCATAACGCGATCATTTTCGGGCTTGTCGTGGTGCTCAACGTGTCGTTCGGGGGAGGAATGCTCGGGTGGGCGCTGTTCGTGCCGGTGGGATTTCTGCTGGATCCGCTGTTCAACCGGATCGGCTTCGCGCTGCTCGAAAGCCGGGCGCTCCGGCCGCTCTGGGAATCGATGTACAACATCCCGCTCGTGCCCTACACCAACTTCAACAACACCGTCGTGCTCGGCAGCTTCGTCGGCTGGCTCGTGCTCGCCGTGCCGATCTTCTTCGGAGCCCGCTGGGGGGTGGCGCGCTACCGCGCCACGATCGGCGAGCGGGTGCGGCGCTCGCGCTTCTACCAGGCGCTCATGGCCTCGCGCGCCTACAACGTCTATCGCTGGTTCCGGCCGCGATGAGTGACGGATGAACGTGAAGCTCTTCCGCTGGCGCGCGATCGGCCCGCTGGTCGTCCTCTTCATCATTCTCGCCGTGCTGGTGGTGCTCTTCGCCGAGCCGATCGCGCGCGAGACCACCGAGGATGCCAGCGGCGATCTGCTCGGTACCGAGGTCGACGTCGCCAAGCTCGACCTCTATCCGCGCGACGTCGCGGCCGACTTCCACCGGCTCCAGGTGGCCGATCCCTTCGACCCGATGCGCAACCTGGTCGAGGCGGCCGACATCCACGTGAAGCTCGACCCGTACGCGCTGGCCGAGGAGAAGCTCGTCGTCGAGCGGCTCTCGCTGACCGGGATGCGATTCAACACCCGGCGGAGCACCCGCGCGCGCGCCGCCAATCCGAACGGTGCGGCACCGCAGATCGTGCGCGCCGTGCGCGAATGGACCCGCAAGTTCGACGTGCCGCTCCTCTCGCTCACGCCGATCGACACCATCCGCCAACTGGTGCTCGACCCGGGCCGACTCGGCACCGTGCAGGCGGCGAATGCGCTGCGCGACCGCACCGACTCGACCCGCCGCGCGCTGGAGCAGGGCATCCAGGGCTTGGCGCTCGATGAAGTCGTCGACAGCGCCCGCGCCCTCGCCGAGCGCCTCCAGCACGCCGACCCGAAAACGCTCGGCGTTCAGGGCACCCGCGATGCCGTCGCCGCCGTGCAACGAACCCTTCACCAGATCAAGCAGGCGCGCGCGCGGGTGAGTGCGCTCGAGCAGAGCGCCCGCGCCGGTGTGGACCTGCTGGCCAACGGCCTCGAGCAGCTCGACGCGGCGCGCCAGCGCGACTACGCCTTTGCCCGGAGCCTGCTCAAGCTGCCGAGCATCGCGGCGCCCGACATCGGCAAGGCGTTCTTCGGGCAGGTGAGCGTCGCCCGATTTCAGCAGGCGATGTACTGGGTGCAGCTCGCCCGGCGCTACATGCCGCCGGGTCTCCTGCCGCACGAAGCGCCGGGCCCCGACCGCCTGCGGCAGGCCGGCGTTGACGTCCACTTTCCCAAGGAGCGGAAGTACCCCGCATTCCTGATCGAAGCCGGCGACGTGAGCTTTTCCATCGCGGGGGAGGGGCCGCTCGCAGGGCGGTACAGCGCAAACGTCCAGGGCGTCACGTCCGCGCCGGCGCTCTATGGAAAACCGACGATCGTCTCCGCGAGCCGGCGCGCCGCCGGACCGATCGTCTCCGCGCTCGACGTGGCTGCGGTGCTCGACCACGTCGGCGCGGAAACCAGCGATTCGATCGCGGCCGATATCGCGGGTTTGGGGCTCCCGACCATTGACCTGCCGGTCCTCCCGGTGCGGCTCGACCCTGGCCGCGGCACGTCGCGGCTCCACTTCACGCTCAGGAACGGCGAGCTGAGCGGCCGCTGGGCCATCGCGTCGAACAAGGTTGCCTGGAGTATCGATACCGCCGGCCGGCCGCTCAACGACCTCGAGCGCATCGTGTGGCAGGTCGTCTCCGGCCTCGACCGGCTCAGCGTGGACGCGCGGCTCTCCGGCACCGTGCGTTCGCCGCACCTCTCGCTGTCATCCAACCTGGACGACGCGGTGGCGAATCGACTCGAGGCCGTAATCGGCGAGCAGGTGGCACGGGCGGAGCAACTGGCGCGGGCCAGGGTGGACAGCCTGGTGAGCGTCAAGGTCGAGCCGGTGCGACGCGAGGCGGCGGCGGTTGAGGCGCAAGCCCGGGACCGCGTGGCCGGCCTTACGCAGCGACTCGATGAGGCGCAGAATCAACTCGAGGCGGCGCTCGCCCGCATCACGGGCGGCGACCTGCTCCACCTGCCGAACATCAAATTGCCGAGCTGACGGGGGGGACGATGGCCGACGGAATGCTGGCTCCGGTCGCCGGCTGGGAGAGCTTCTACGTGATCGTCGGCTCGTCGTCCGCCGCGCTCACGGGTCTGCAGTTCGTCGTTATCGTGCTCGGGACGGAAATCGAGGTCCTCGCTGACGCGCAGGCGATCGGCGCCTTCGGCACCCCGACCGTCGTCCACTTCTCGCTCGCCCTGCTCGTCTCCGCCGTCCTGAGCGCGCCCTGGCCGGCGCTGCCCGGCGCGGCGCTCGCCGTCGCATTATGTGGGGCTGGCGGCTTGCTCTACGCGGTCGGCGTGACGCGGCAGGCGCTCCGGCAGACCGCCTACGCGCCGGTCTTCGAGGACTGGGTATGGCACAGCGGGCTGCCGCTCGTGACCTACGCGGCGCTGCTCGTGGCTGCGATCGCCTTGCCGCGGCATCCGGCGCCCTCGCTCTTTGCCGTCGGAGCCGCCACTCTCCTGCTGCTCTTCATCGGCATCCACAACGCATGGGACGCGGTCGTCTACATGGCCGGCCGGCGCCGTCGCGGCGACCAGGCGGAGCAGGCGAAATGACCCGCGCACCTCAGTGCAGCCCGCTTCCGCCGGCGAGCTGCTTCACCAGCTCGCCGATCACGTTCTTCGCGTCGCCGAAGAGCATCCACGTCCGATCGGAGAAGTAGAGCGCGTTGTCGATCCCGGCAAAGCCGGGGTTCTTGCTCCGCTTGATCGCGAACACCGTGCGCGCCTTGTCGGCGTCGATGATCGGCATGCCGTAGATCGGGCTCGTCTTGTCGGAGCGTGCCGCCGGGTTCACCACGTCGTTGGCGCCCACCACGAGCGCCACGTCGCACTGCGGCATGTCGGGGTTGATCTCGTCCATCTCGGCCAGGTCGGTGTACGGAATGTCGGCTTCCGCGAGGAGCACGTTCATGTGGCCCGGCATGCGCCCCGCTACCGGATGGATGGCGAATTTCACCGTGATCCCGCGCTTCTTGAGCTGGTCGTACAGCTCGCGCACCTTGTGCTGCGCCTGCGCAACCGCCATCCCGTAGCCCGGAATGATCACGACGAGATTGGCCTGCTCCAGCACCTGCGCCGCGCCCTCGAAGGTCTCCGACTTGTAGACCTTCTCCTCGCCGCCCGCTTTTGCGGCGGGCGCCTGCCCGAACGCACCGAACAGCACGTTGCCGAACGAGCGGTTCATCGCCTTGCACATGATGATGGCGAGGATGAGCCCGCTCGAGCCGTCCAGCGCGCCCGCCGTGATGAGCAGCCGGTTGTCGAGCGCAAATCCCATCGCCACCGCCGAAAGGCCGGCGTACGAGTTGAGGATGGCGATCACCGTCGGCATGTCGGCGCCGCCGATCGGGATGATGAGCAGCACGCCGAAGGCCAGCGCGATCGCGATGATCACGGGAAAGAGGGCCGGCGCCCAGGCCGCGGTCGGGTGCATGATGAGCGCCACGCCGAGCACCACGGCCACGGCGAGCAGGCCGACGTTGCCCACGTTCTGCCCCGGGTAGGTCACCGGCCGCTGCGGAATCCACTTTACCTCCTGCAGCTTGCCGGTGGCCATGAGGCTGCCGGTGAACGTGAGGAAACCGAGAATGATCTCCGCGATGATCGCGATCATGCGGAACGTGGTGAGGCTCTCCGGTCCCTCGCCCACGCCGAGATAGTACTCGGCCGTCCCCACGAGGCCCGCCGCGAGCCCGCCGAACGCGTGGGACAACGCGGTCCGCTGCGGCACCGCCGTGAGGGGCACCAGCGCGAGCGGCACACCCACGATGAAGCCCGCGATGATCGCCACGATGATCCAGCCATGGTGCACGACCTGCGGCTGGATCCAGGTGACCACCACCGCGATGAGCATCGCGACCACGCCCGCGTACACGCCGCGCCGCGCGGTCTGCGGCGTGTTCATCCAGTGGAGCGCCAGAATGAACAGGATCGTCGCGATGATGTACGACGGTTGTACCAGATCGTGGATCATGGCCGCGCGCCCTCACCCGGCCGAGTTGCCGGCGGCGCCGCGTCACGCGCCCGTGTGTCCGTCTTGAACATCTTGAGCATGCGGTCGGTGATGAGAAAGCCGCTCACGATGTTGGTCATCGAGGCGAACAGGGCGACCGCGCCGAGCAGCCGGATCGGACGCGGATAGTCGGCGCCGGTCACGATGATCGAGCCCACCACCGCGATCGCGGAGATCGCGTTGGTAATCGACATGAGCGGCGTGTGCAGCAGGCGCGACACCCGCCGGATCACGCCGAGCCCGATGAACGAGGCCAGCACGAAGACGAAGACGAGGCCCCAGAAGTCGAGCGGCTGGGCCGCCGGGGTGGGATCGGTCATGCGGGCTCCTTCTCGAGCGCGTCCCTCGTGCGCGCGTTGGTCACCGCGCCGCCGTGGGTGATGAGCGCGCCCTGCTGGATGTCGTCGGTGAGATCGAGCTGGAACTGCTTTTCCTTCGTGAACGCCTGCACGAAGGCCGTGAGATTGCGGGAGAAGAGCAGGCTCGCGTGGAACGGCATCGTGGCCGCCAGATTGAGCGGCGCGATGATGGTGACGCCGCCCTCGCGCACCGTTTCACCCGGGCGCGAGAGCTCGCAGTTGCCGCCGCCATCGGCCGCGAGATCGACGATCACCGAGCCCGGACGCATCGAGCGCACGATCTCGGCCGTCACGAGGCGCGGCGCCAAGACACCGCCGATGAGCGCCGTCGTGATCACCACGTCGGACTGGGCACACTGCTCGGCCAGCAGTTGCCGCTGGCGGGCGCGATCCTCGTCCGACAGCTCCTTGGCGTAGCCGCCGCCCGCCGCCGCGCTCGCGCCGAGCTCGATGCCCACGTACTTGGCGCCGACGCTCTCGATCTGCTCCTTCACCTCCGGCCGGACGTCGGTGGCAACCACGTTGGCACCGAGGCGGCGCGCGGTCGCGATCGCCTGCAGCCCCGCGACGGCGGCGCCCACGACGAAGACTTTGGCTGGGAAGACCATCCCTGCCGCCGTCATGAGCATCGGGAAATAGCGGTTGAGCTCGGCGGCCGCGAGGAGCACGCCTTTGTAACCGGCAATGTTCGCCATGGAGGAGAGGGTGTCCATGGACTGCGCTCGGGTGGTGCGGGGAATCGCGTCGGTCGAGAAGGCGGTGACCCCGCGTGCGGCGAGGGCGCGCACGGCGGGGAGATTTCTGAGCGGCATGAGCGAGCCGAGATAGATCGCGTCGGGCCGCATCCAGGCCACCTCGTCCCGGGCCACCGGATCCGGTGCCGGCCCCACGGCTGGCCCCGCACCCGGCGGGCCCACCTTGAGCACGAGGTCCGCGGAGCCGAGGAGCGTGGCAGGGTCGGCGTATACGGCGGCGCCGGCATCCCGGTAGAGCTGGTCGGGAAAGCCCGCCGCGGCACCGGCTCCCGATTCGACCGCGATCTCGTACCCCAGCTGGATCAGCTTCTTACACGATTCGGGCACCAGCGCGACGCGCTGCTCGCCCCGCCCGACTTCCTTCGGGACTCCGATACGCATCCGGAACTCCGGGGTGGCTTGAATCAGAGGTGGCGGCGTAATCTGCGCCGGGAGGCGGCGCGGTCAAGGCGACGCCGTGACGGCTTGACTGCCGCGCGTGCAACGCGGGTCACCCCACGCGTCTCACTCCCGTCACGCGATTGCAAATCCGCTGGTAGCAGTAGTTTAGGCAGGCGGTCCCGGGGAGGCGTAGCTAAGCTATTGATTTTTCGCACGTTAGCCGCTAGATTGCCCGACCGATTCCGACGCGCGCGTCCACCCGCGGTGCACGCCGTGGGTTCCGTATGCGCCCGCTCGCCATAGGAGGTTCGACTAGTGACCATCAAGGCACGAGCCAAGCGCAGACCCGTCCGGCCCGCCCAGATCGCCCGTGCGGTGGATGAGGGCCGGGAAAGCCTGGACCTCTACCTCGACGAAATCAGCCGGGTGCCGCTCCTCACGCGAGACGAAGAGATGGAGCTCGCGCGCAAGGCGTTCAAGGGCAACGTAGCTGCCCAGGAGCGCCTGGCACGGCACAACGTGCGCTTCGTCGTGTCGGTTGCGAAGAAGTTCCAGAACCGGGGTGTGCCGCTCGTGGATTTGATCGGCGAGGGCAACCTGGGGCTCATGACGGCCGCCCGGAAGTTCGATCCCGACCGCGGGGTCAAGTTCATCTCGTACGCAGTCTGGTGGATCCGGCAGGCGGTGCAGGCCGCCATCGCGCGGCACGGCCGGCCGGTGCGGGTGCCCCTGAACCGCACGGCCGACCTGAGCCGGCTGGGCCGCACCACCACGCTGCTCAAGGACCGGCTGGGCCGGATGCCCACCACCGAAGAGTTGGCCCGCGCCACCGGGCTCACCGTCGAGGCGGTGCGCTCGCTCAGCGCGCTCAACTCCGAGGCGGTTCGTCTCGATCACCCCACGCGGGATGGCGAGGGCAACGAGCGCATCGAGCGGTTCACCAGCGGCGAGCAGGAAAGCACCGACATGAACACGCTGGCCAACAGCCAGACGCGGGACATCGAGATCGCGCTCGCCTCGCTGCCCCCGCGGGATGCCAAGGTGTTGCGCCTGTACTTTGGGCTGGAAGACGGGAATAGCCGCACGCTGGAAGAGATTGGCAGGATGATGGGCGTCACGCGGGAAAGGATCCGCCAGCTTCGGGACCGCGCGTTGCTCCGCTTGCGGGAAGGTGAAACCGGGGACCGGCTGCGGGATCTGGTGGCGTAAGGTCGGTACCGGCGGTAGAGACGGTAAAGGCGGTAAGGACTCGGCTCGCGAGCACCTTACCGCCTTTACCATCCCTACCGCCGGCCTCTAAACCCCCGCAACACCCTTTGCAGAATCCCGCCGTGCCGGAAATAGTCCAACTCGACCGCCGAATTGAGCCGTACGATCGCTGAAAAAGCGATCGTATTGCCCTGAGGCCCTATCGCTTTCACCGCAACCCTTCCCCCCGGCGCCAGCCCTTCCGCTATCCCCCTGATCTCAAATGTCTCGTCCCCCGTAAGCCCCAGCGCCTTCCTGTCGTGCCCTTTCTCGTACTGCAGCGGCAGCACGCCCATGCCCACGAGGTTGCTCCGGTGGATCCGTTCGTAGCTCTCGGCGATCACGGCCTTCACACCGAGCAGCGCCGGACCCTTGGCCGCCCAATCGCGGCTCGAGCCGGTGCCGTACTCCTTGCCGGTGAGAATCACCAGCGGCGTGCCGGCCTCCATGTAGCGCATCGCGGCATCGTAGATCGAGATCACCTCGCCGGTGGGGAAGTGCAGGGTCCAGTTGCCTTCCTTCCCGGGCACGAGTTGGTTCGCGATGCGCACGTTGCCGAAGGTGCCGCGCATCATGACCTCGTGGTTGCCGCGCCGCGAGCCGAACGTATTCCAGTCCACCTGCTCCACCCCGTGCTCGCGCAGGTAGCGCGCAGCGGGCCCGTTCTTCGGGATGGCGCCGGCCGGCGAGATGTGATCAGTCGTCACCGAATCGCCCAGCACGGCGAGGGCCCGCGCGCCCGTGATATCCTGAAGCGGCGGCGGCTCGGCCGGGAGATCGGCGAAGAACGGCGGCTTCTGCACGTACGTGGACCGGGCGTCCCAGGCGTACCTGCTGCCCTCCGGCACCGCGAGCGTCTGCCACGTTTCGTCGCCCTCGAACACCGATCCGTAGCGGCGCCGGAACATCTCCGGCTTGAGCGACGCCGCCATGGTGTCGCGGATCTCGTCCGGCGAAGGCCAGATATCGCGCAGATAGACCGGCTTGCCGCCCCGACCATTGCCGAGCGGCTCGCGGGTGAGGTCGATGTCCACCCGGCCGGCGAGCGCGAACGCCACCACCAGCATCGGCGACGCGAGATAGTTCGCCCGCACCTGTGGGTGGATGCGCGCCTCGAAGTTCCGGTTGCCGCTCAGCACGGCTGCGGTAACCAGCGAGTGCTCCTCGACCAGCTCTGCGATGGCTTCGGGCAGCGGGCCGCTGTTGCCGATGCACGTGGTGCAGCCGTAGCCCACGGTCTGGAAGCCGAGCGCGTCGAGGTATTTCGTGAGCCCCGAGCCGTTGAGATAGTCGGTGACCACGCGCGAGCCCGGTGCGAGGCTCGTCTTGACGGACGGCTTGGTGGCGAGCCCACGCTCGACCGCCTTCTTGGCGAGGAGCCCCGCGCCGATGAGCACCGACGGGTTCGATGTATTGGTGCAGCTCGTGATCGCCGCGATCACCACCGCGCCGTCATGCAGGTAGACCTCCTGGCCTTCGTGCATGCCGCGGACGACCGGCGGCGCATCCGCCGGCACCGCCTCCACGGTCGCGCCGCCCTTCTCCGCGCCCATGTCGCCGATGGTGACGTTCGCGCCGCCTTCGCCGATCCAGCGCGAGTAGCTGCTCTCGATCAGCTCGCGCCGCTGGGGCGGGCAATTGGCGCTGAGGAGGCTCGGCAGATTCTCCAGGAAATTCCGCCTGAGCTCCGGAAGCGGCACGAGGTCCTGTGGGCGGCGGGGCCCCGCAAGGCTCGGTGCCACGGTGCCGAGATCGAGGTCGAGCGAGCTGGTGTACACCGGGTCCGGGGAGTCGTCGGTGCGGAAGAGCCGCTGCGTCTTGAAGTAGCGCTCCACCGCCGAGATGAGGGCCGGGTCGCGCCCGGTGCGCTCGAGATAGCGCAGTGTCTCCGCGTCGACCGGGAAGAACCCCATCGTGGCACCGTATTCGGGGGCCATGTTCGCGATCGTGGCGCGGTCGGCAAGCCCGAGCGACGAGAGCCCTGGCCCGTAGAACTCGACGAATTTGTCGACCACGCCCTTCTTCCGGAGCATCTGGGTCACGGTCAGCACGAGGTCGGTCGCCGTGGTGCCGAGCGGCAGCGCGCCGCTCAAGCGCATGCCGATCACGTCGGGAATGAGCATGAAGTAGGGCTGCCCCAGCATCACCGCTTCCGCCTCGATGCCGCCCACGCCCCAGCCGACCACGCCGAGGCCGTTGATCATGGTGGTGTGGGAGTCGGTGCCGACACACGTGTCAGGAAAGGCAGTGAGCTCACCGAACTGCTGCCGCACCTGCACCACCGGCGCCAGGTACTCCAGGTTCACCTGGTGCACGATGCCGGTGCCGGGCGGGACGACCCGGAAATTGTGGAAGGCGCGCTGCGCGAACTTGAGGAGCTGATAACGCTCGCGGTTGCGCTCGAGCTCGAGCTCCACGTTCATCTGATACGCCCGCTCGAACCCGAAATAATCCACCTGCACCGAGTGATCGATCACCAGATCGCACGGCACCACCGGGTTGATGTGGTCGGGGTCGCCCCGCATGTCCGCCATCGCGTCGCGCATCGCCGCGAGGTCAACGACGCACGGGACACCGGTGAAATCCTGGAGCACGACCCGCGCGGGCATGAACGGGATCTCGCTTCGCCCGGCGTCCGAAGCGGGGGCCCACCCGGCGAGCTGGCGCACGTGCCCTTCGCTCACGATGCCGCGGCCGGCGTGGCGCAGCGCATTCTCGAGCAGGACGCGGATCGAGTAAGGGAGCCGGTCGAGGTCGGCCAGGCCCTGGCGGCCCAGCTCGTCGAGGCGGTAGATAACGGCGGTCTCCGCGCCGAGCATCAGGGTGCCGCGGGCGCCGAATGGATTCAGAGTGCTGGAGCTCATTGCGCGAGGGGAAGATGGTGGACGTGGCGGGTCACACTCGAATATACCAAAGCCCAAGTTGACGACGAATCTTCCGCCCATTCCGCACGCGATTACCCGCCGAGACGACGGTCTGTACGTCGAATGGGACGCGGCGGGCCACGCTTGGCTCTATCCCGCGAGGGCGCTCCGGCTCGCCTGCCCCTGCGCGGCGTGCGTGGAGGAGATGAGCGGCCGACCGCTGCTCGACCCGGACCGCGTGCCGCCCGACGTGCGGCCGGAATCGGTTTCGCTGGTGGGCGCCTACGGCCTGCGGATCCGCTGGAGCGATGGGCACGACACCGGGATCTACACCTTTGAACGCCTGAGGGCGGCCTGCGGTTGCCCGCAATGCCGGCCGGGGTCTGGTGGATCGGCTCTACCGGATGTAACGTGACAGGGCTCATCCCCGCTGCCGCCCCGGTCGCCGCCTTCTCGCAAGGAGTGGCTCACGATCGCTGGCCGGAAGTACTGGATCGCCATCTGGTACGGCATTCTCCTCCTCGGAATCGTCGGGCTGTGGGCATCGGTGTACTGGGCCCGCCGCACGAGATGGCAGAACATGGAGGAGGTGCTCCGGGCCGTCGGGACCATCCTGGTCTCGGCCGGCATGCTCTTGCTCCTGCACGACATCGCCTCGCCGCTCTGGGACACCGTCGGCGAGGTGCTGCTGGTGGACGCCCTCGCCTGTTTCGTCGCCGCCTTCGTGCTCGGCCGCCGCGCGCAGCAGCGGGAGCGGGAAGCGCATGCGGCACGCGCCGCGGCCGCCACGGGTCCCCGCGGCCTGCCGGGCGACGCCCCGTCCGGCGTGGGCGAGCCGGTGAGCCCGGACACATCCTCCCCGGCCGCGCCGCCCCACACTTCCTGATACCACCATGAGTGCCGCGGGCCCATGCGCGGCCTTGGCAGTTTCAGGAAGAAGTGGAGGCGCCGGCATGGCAATCCGCACGCATTCGGTGCTTCGCGAGGGGACGATCGCCGGATTGACCGGCGCCATCGTCGCGATCATCTGGTACTTCATCGTCGACTCGATCGCCGGCATGCCGTTCCGCACGCCGAACCTGCTCGGCCAGGTGCTGGCGCATGGCGATCGGACGCCGAATCCCGACGTCATCGACGGCGGCGCGATCCTCGGGTACACGCTGCTCCACTTCGCGTCGTTCATCGTGATCGGCATGGTGCTCACCGCGCTGGTGCACCTGGTGCTCCGCGAGCGGTCGCTTCGTATGGGTCTCTGGCTCGGCGTGGTGCTCGGTTTCACGTGGCTCGTACTGCATGCGTACCTGCTGTCGCCCGCCACCGGGTACCGGGTGCCCTGGTGGTCCACGGTGATCGCGGCCGCGCTGGGGTCGATCGCCATGGTCTGGTGGATCTGGCGGCTCCATCCCGGGCTCCGCGAATCGCTGCGCGAGGAGCCGCTCGGTGACGTGAACGAAAGCCCGCCTGCGCCGCCGCCCCGCGCCGGCGGCGAGCCGCAGCACCGCCGCTGAGCGCGAGGGCCCACGCCGGCCGTCTTCCCGCCCAAACCCGATACTTGCGTTCCCCCCTGCCGTGGCCCACTGTAGGCACGGGCCGCGGGTTGCGGCGTTCGGGTAATGCCCGAGCCGTCCCCCGGCATTCAAAGCCGGGCGGCGCCGGGGTTCTTCGTTGATTCGGGGGTGCGCCCCATGCGCCAGAATCAACTCTCCTTGGGCGACGAAGGGACGTACGTGGGCGCCATCGGCGCCGTGGTCGTCGCGATCTGGTTCCTCATCATCGATTCACTGGCCGGCGTGCCGCTCCGAACACCGAGCGTGCTCGGCCAGGTCCTGCTGTTCGGCGAATCGAAGCCGGTGCTCGAGCATGCCGTGTTCAGCGCGGTTGTCGCGTACACCGCGGTGCACTTCATCGTGTTCCTCGCGTTCGGGTACGTGGTCGTGGCCCTGATCCGGTGGGCCGCGCACGAATCGGTGGTGCGCTACGCGCTCGTGCAGGTGTTTCTCGTGTTTGAGGTGTTCTTCTACGGGCTGCTTTCGCTCGCCTCCGAGGCGACGCGGACGTTGTTCCCGTTCTGGACGGTACTCATCGCGAACACGCTCGCGGCCGCCGCGATGGGAGCGTATCTCTGGCATCGCCACCCCGGGATGCGCCGGTTGATTCGGGAGACGCCGCTGGGGGCGGCACCGCGCTAGGCGGATTACTTTTCTTCCCGTCCTCACCCGGCCGGGTTCGTGCATCGTCGTTTCGTCGCCCCGTGGCTTGCCGCCGCGCCGCTCGCCCTCTGCGGCGTTCTCGCCGCCGCACCGCTCGCTGCCCAACTCGCGCCACCGTCCACCGGTGGCGCGGTGGCGCTCGCCCAGGAGCTGCGCCAGCTCGGGCACTACAAGCGGGTGCTCGTGATCGGCGCGCATCCCGACGACGAAGACACCGAGCTGCTCACCATCCTCACGCGAAGCATGGGCGCCGAGGCGGCCTACCTCTCGCTCGACCGGGGCGAAGGCGGCCAGAACGTGATCGGACCCGAGCTCGGCGAGGCGCTCGGCCTCCTGCGGACCGAGGAGCTGCTTGCCGCCCGCCGGCTCGATGGGGCGCAGCAGTATTTCACCCGCGCCTACGATTTCGGCTTCTCCAAGACGCTCGCCGACACCTGGGACCACTGGCCCCGCGACACCGTCCTCAAGGACGTCGTGCGCGTCGTACGCCGGTTTCGGCCGCAGGTGATCGTCTCCATCTTCAGCGGCACCCCGCGCGACGGGCACGGACAGCACCAGGCCGCAGGCCGAGCGGCCATCGAGGCGTTTCGCGTCGCGGGCGACTCGACCCGTTTTCCGGAGCTCGCCACCGAAGAGCACCTGGCGGCGTGGTCGCCCCGCAAGCTCTACCGGAGCGCCCGGTTCGACTCGGCGGCGACCACGCTCACCATCCAGGGCGGCGCGCTCGATCCAGTCGTGGGCAAGTCGTACCATCAGATCGCGATGGCGAGCCGGAGCCTGCACCGCTCCCAGGACATGGGGCAGTTGCAGACGCTCGGGCCCTCGGTCGTGAGATTGGCGCTTCTCGCTGACAGTACCGGCGCCGGTGCCGATGCGCTCTTCGCCGGCATCGATACGGCGCTCGCGGCGCTTCCGTTCGTGGCGCTCGCGGCGGATTCCGTGCGACCGGCGCTCGTGGCTGGCCTCACGCGCGTTGCGGACATGGTGGCGGCGATCAATCGTGACCCGGGCCCCTCGGTGGCAGCGCGGCTCGAAGCCGCGGAATCGCTGTGGGTGCGCGCGGTGAGGGCGTCGGGAGCACCCGAGGCAGCCTCGGAAGTCGCCCAGCGCGACCAGCGGACGCATTTCGATCGGGCAATCCGCATCGCGCGCGGCATCGTGTTCGACGCGCTCGCGTCCGATCCGCGGGTCACCGCCGGACGGACCGTGACGGTGCACCTCACCGGATGGAACGGCGGTGGCGACGCGGCGCGGCTCGCCCTCGGCATGGCAGGCGGGGCGCCCGCCAACGCGCCGGGCAACGCGGTGCCGCCGGGCCAGCTCACGTCGCGCGACGTGGACGTCCGGATCCCCGAGGACGCCGAGCCTACGGCGGCGCCGTGGCTCGAGCATCCGCTCGTGGGAGCGATGTACGCGGCATGGAACGGCATGGGAACGGACGAGACCCGCGCGAGCATCGGTGCGCTCGACGCGTGGGGCCTCATCGGCGGCGACCCGGCGCAGGGTCCGTTTGCGCTCACGGTTGCCGCGCGAAGCCGGGAGCAGGCGGTGGGCGAGGTGCGGCGTCCGGTGGTGGTGGTGCCGCGGGTCGACGTGAAGCTCGCCGCCGACACGCTCTTCTGGCCCACGACGACGCGCGAAGCTCGGCACTTCACCGTGACGCTCACGCACGGCGTTCGCGACTCCACGAGCGGGACGCTCGAGCTCGAGCTGCCGGCGGGGTGGCGAGCACCCGCGGCCCAGCGGTTCACGCTCACGCGTGAGGACGAGGTGCGGAGCTTCGATTTCCTGGTGCCGCCCCCCCCTGCGGGAGGTACCGGGACGCTCATGGTGCGCGCCGTTGCCGTGGACACACGTGGAAGGCGATACGACGCGGGCGTCGAGGTGGTTGACTATCCGCATATCCGCCCGCGCCAATTCACCCGACCTGCAACGACCGTCATCCGCACCGGCTCTCTTGCGCTCCCGCGCCTTGCACGCGTCGGCTACGTGCGTGGCGCGGCCGACCGCGTGCCGGAGGCGCTCCGGAGCGTCGGCGTGCCGATCGAGCTGCTCGACGGTGCGGCGCTCGCTCGCGGCGACCTTTCGCGCTACGACGCGATCGTGATCGGGAGCCGAGCATACGAGGTGGTACCCGCGCTCACGCAGTACAATGCACGCCTGCTCGATTACGCGCGCCGCGGCGGCATGGTGCTGGTGCAGTATCAGCAGCACGGATTCTTCGCCGGGGGGTATGCGCCGTATCCGATGACGGTGGGGGGGAGACCGCTGCGGTTGGACGTAGTGGTGGGGCAAGGGGCAAGAGAAAACGGTAAGAGCGGTAGAGACGGTAAAGGCGGCAAGGGCACTGCGGTTCGGGCGGATAGCTCGGCGGGGCCGCCGGTGAGCCATGATCGGGTGACCGACGAGAATGCGCCGGTCGTGCTGCTTCAGCCGAAGGCCCGGGCGCTCAACGTGCCGAACCGCATCGGGCCGGCGGACTGGCGCGGCTGGGTGCAGGAGCGCGGACTCTACTTCGCGCGGAGTTGGGATGCGCGCTACGAGCCGCTGCTCGAGATGCACGACCCCGGCGACGCACCGCTCGAGGGAAGTCTGCTCGTCGCACCCGTGGGGAAGGGAACGTACATCTACACGGGCCTGAGCTTTTTCCGCCAACTCCCGGCGGGTGTCCCCGGAGCGTACCGCCTGTTCGCGAATCTCCTCGCGCTGGCGAATGAAAGGCGGTAACGGCGGTAGAGGCAGAAAAGGCGGTAGGGTTTGGTGGACCCTCGTGGCCGCCCTTGCCGCCTCACTCGGCTGCCGCGGTGACTCCCGTACCCCCTTACTCCTCTACTCCCCCCACGGCCGCGACCAGCTGGCGCTCCTTGAAACCCGGTTCGAACACCTTAACCCCGACATAGATGTCCGCTGGCTTGATATGGGCAGCCAGGAAATTCTCGACCGCCTCCGGTTCGAGCGGGTGAATCCGCAGGCTGACGTCTGGTTCGGCGGCCCCACGACGCTGTTCGATCGGGGCGTGCACGATTCGCTCCTTGCGCCGTACCGGCCGGCGTGGGCGGATAAGGTGGACCGGCGCGGCGCCGGGCCCGACGATCTCTACTGGCCGGTGTATCGTACCCCGGCCGTCATCGCCTTCAACAGCCGTGCGGTCTCGCGCGCGGAGGCACCGCACGACTGGGACGAGGTGCTGGCGCCGCGCTGGACCGGCAAGGTATTGATCCGCGACCCGATGGCGAGCGGCACGATGCGCGCCATCTGGGGTCTCATACTCATGCGCAGCCGGCGCGATACGGGCGATACCGCCGCCGGTTGGGCGTGGCTCCGCCGGCTCGACGCGCAGACCCGCGCCTACACGCTGAATCCGGCGGTGCTCGATGCCAAGCTCACCCGCGGCGAGGGCGTGATCACGCTCTGGGATCTGCCCGACATTCTGATCAGCCGGTCGAAGGGCATGCCGTTCGGCTACGTCTTTCCCCGGAGCGGCACCGTGGTGATCGACGACGCCATTGGTCTCGTGCGTGGCGCCCGGCATCCCGCGGCGGCGCGCCGCTTCATCGACTTCGTGGGGAGCGCGGGCGCCCAGCTCCTCGCAGCGCGCGCCGTGTATCGGCTGCCCGCACGCGACGACCTGCCGAGCGACTCGGTGCCCGCGTGGGTCCGGGGCGTGGAGCGCGAAATGGTGGTGGCCCACATCGACTGGGCGCTGCTCACCCGGGAGGGCCCGGCCTGGATGAGCTACTGGGACCGCCACGTGCGCGGCACCGGCCGTCCGTAGCCGACGCGCATGGCCTATCTCGAGCTCGACCACCTCACGCGGCACTTCGGTGACACCGCCGCGGCGGACGGCATCTCGCTCGCCCTCGCGCGCGGCGAGATCATGGCGCTCCTGGGCCCGAGCGGGAGCGGAAAGACCACGACCCTGCGGCTGCTCGCGGGCTTTGAGACCCCCGACGCCGGGCGCGTGCTGGTGGAGGGCCGCGACGTGACCCGCGTGGCGCCCGTCGCCCGGCGCTTCGGCATGGTGTTCCAGCACTACGCGCTCTTTCCCCACCTCGATGTGGGCGAAAACGTCGCCTTCGGCCTTGCGGCACGCGGCATCGAGCGCGCCGAGCTCGCCACGCGCGTCGCCTCGGCGCTGGCACTCGTGGACCTCGAGGGGTTCGAGCGCCGCCGCATCGGGCAGCTCTCGGGCGCGCAGCAGCAGCGCGACGCGCTCGCTCGCGCGCTGGCGCCCGAGCCGCAGGTGCTGCTCCTCGACGAGCCGCTCTCCAACCTCGATCCAACGCTTCGCGAGCGCACCAGGCGCGAGCTGCGCGACGTGATCCGCCGGGTCGGCATCACCACCGTCCTCGTCACCCACGAGCAGGACGAGGCCTTCGACCTGGGCGATCGCGTGGCGGTGCTGCGCGAAGGGCGGCTGGAGCAGGTGGGCACGCCGGACGAGCTGTATGGATGTCCCGCAAGTCCGTTCGTCGCCCGTTTCGTGGGACGCGCATCGGCGCTCCACGGGGTCGTGGTCGCACGGGACGAGCGCGGAGTGCGCGTGCGGGTGGACAGCGCCGAATGGGGCATCGTGGCCGACGCACGCACCCAGTCATTGCGTCCGGGCGACCCGGTCGAGGTCCTGGTGCGTCCCGAGGCGCTCTGGATGGCGCAGCCTGAGGCGGGGGCGCTCGCCGCGACGGTGGAGGAGCGCCGGTTCGCCGGGGCCACGTCGCTCTTCACGGTGCGGACGGAGTTAGGGCAAGCCGTCGAGGTGAGCGGCACGAGCCGCGCCGTCGCCATCGGCGAACGGGTCGGGCTGGTGCCGAGCCGCCGAGCGGGCGGCGGCATCCATCTCTTCCGGCGGGAGTCGCCGTGACCGCGGCACTCCGCGCGATACCGGCGGCGGCGGCGGCACGTCGCGCGCGCCCGGCCACGGCCGCGGCCGGCGCGCTCCTCCTCATCGTGCTCGGCTGGCTCGTGGTGTATCCGCTGCTGCTCGTGCTGGTCGACGCGGTCCGCACCGAGGCGACAGGCGCGGAGGCACTCCGCGCGGCCGGCGGCTGGACGCTCGAATATGTGCGCGAGTTTCTCCGGCGCCCCACCGAATGGCGCGCGCTCTGGGACAGCTTCTGGATCTCAGTCGTGAGCGTGCTGCTCGCAGGCGCGATCGGCATCCCGCTCGCCGTGCTCTTCGCCCGATACGACTTTCCGGGCCGGCGCCTGCTCGGCGCCGTGATCGCGCTGCCCGCGGTGTTGCCGCCGCTCGTGGGCGTGGTCGCGTTTCTCTTTCTCTACGGAGAGTCGGGCTTCTTCGCGCGTCTGGTCCAGGCAGTCTTCGGACTGGAGACGGCCCCGTGGCGACTCGAGGGCGCCGGCGCCATCCTCATGGTGCATGCCTACTCGATGTACGTGTACTTCTATCTGTTCACCCGCGCGGCGCTCCTCTCGCTCGACGCTGCGCAACTCGAGGCGGCCGCGAGCCTCGGCGCCGGTCGCTGGCGCACCGCACAGCGGGTCGTTCTCCCTGCGCTGGCGCCGGCGCTCACCGGCGGCGCGCTGCTCACGTTCATGACGTCGCTCGCGTCGTTCAGCGCGCCATACATCTTCGGCGGCGGGTTCCGGGTGATGACGACGCAGATCGTCGCCACCCGACTCAACGGTGAGAATGCCCTCGCGATGGTGGAGACGGTGGCGCTCTCGCTGCTTGCGCTCGCAGCGCTCGCGCTGTTCCGCGGCACGGACAGCGGCGGATACGGCGCGGGGGGCGGGAGTGCCGTTGGAGCCGGCACCAAAGGCACCGCACCGGCACCCGCGGTGGTGCGCCATCGCGGCGCGCGCGTGGCCCTCGCGGTGTTTTCCTGGTCGCTCGCGGTGGTACTCCTGCTTCCGCACCTCACGTTGCTCGTGGTTTCGTTTGTCCCGCTCGGCACCTGGACCACGGAGGCCATCCCGCCGGCGTGGAGCCTGGCGAATTATGCGGCGCTGGTGGGCGACCCGGTGCGGCTTCGCCCGCTCCTCAACAGCCTCTGGCTCGCCACGCTGGCCACGGCGGCCGCGGTGGCGCTCTCGCTTGCCGCGGCCGCGCTCATCGTACGGCGCCGGGTGCCGGGCCGGCGCGCGCTCGACCTGCTCCTTGCCCTTCCGTGGGCGGTGCCCGGCACCGTGTTCGCGATCGCGCTGGCCACCGCGTTCAGCGTGTGGGCCCCCTGGTTCGGCCGCGTGGTGCTGATCGGCACCATCTGGATCCTTCCGCTGGCCTATCTCGTTCGCAACCTGCCGATCACGAGCCGCGCGACGCTGGCCGGGTTCCGTGCCCTCGATCCCTCGTACGACGAGGCGGCCGCGAGTCTGGGCGCCGGCCACTGGCGCACGCTCCGGCGGGTCACGGTGCCGCTGCTCAGGCCTTCGCTCATGGCGGGGGCCACGCTCGCATTCGTTACCGCCCTGGGAGACTTCGTGACGTCGATCGTGCTCTACACCTACGACACCCGCCCGATCTCGCTCGAGATCCTGGCGAGCCTGCGCCAGTCCGACGTCGGCGTCGCTGCGGCGTACGGCGTCGTCCTCATGGCGCTGAGCGCCGCGATCTTCGCGCTCGGCGCGGACTGGGGCGGGGCAGGGTGAGCGAGCCGGCCCCCGCCATTTCGGCCCGGGACCAGCTTCGCCGGCTCTGGGTGCTCATCGCCACGAATTTCGTCGACATGATCGGCTTCGCGATCGTGCTTCCGCTGCTCCCGTTCTACGCGCTCCGGTTGCATGCCACCGCGTTCGAAGTCGGAATCATCATCTCCGCGTTCTCCATCGCGCAGATCCTCTCATCGCCGCTCTGGGGCCGCGTATCGGATACCTACGGGCGGCGCCCGGCGCTTCTCATCGGACTCGGCGCCTCGGCTCTGGCGTACGTGGTCTTCGGCGTGGCGGACGCGCTTTGGCTGCTCTTCGCGTCGCGGCTCATCCAGGGCGCAGGCGGCGGCACCACCGGCGTCGCCCAAGCGTACGTAGCGGACACGATCGAGCCGGCGCAGCGGGCCCGCGCCCTGGGCTGGCTCTCCGCCGCCACGTCGGCCGGCGTCATGCTCGGTCCCGTCATCGGCTCCTTCGCCACCAAGTTCGGCCCCGAGGCGCCGGGATTTCTGGCGGCGGCGCTCTGCCTGCTCAACGCCGGCTTTGCCTGGCGCTGGCTCCCGGAGTCGCGCCGGAAGGACGGCTCCGGCGCGCACGCAACGGCGGGGGCACCGGTCTGGCGTGCCGGATGGGAGGTGGTGCGCCACCCGACCCGTGCGGTCCCGAGGCTCATTCTGATCTACGCGGGCGGGATGCTTGCGTTCGCGGCGCTCACATCGGTCCTGGCGCTCTATCTCGACGCGGAGTTCGGCGTGACCGAGCAGTCGATCGGCTTCGTGTTTCTCTACATCGGCGGCCTTTCGGTCGTGATGCGCACGCTCTGCCTCGGCCCTATTGTGGACCGCATCGGCGAGCCCCGCGCGATGCAGGTCGGGACCCTGTCGCTCATCGCAGGCCTGGCCCTCTTTCCTCAGGCGGGCTCCTTCTGGGGCCTCGCGGCGGTCATGCCGCTCGTACCGATCGGCACTGCACTTCTCTTTCCGGCCACGACGTCGCTCATTTCGCGCCACACCCGGCGCTCGGAATACGGTACCGTGATGGGGGTGGCGCAGACGTTCGCGGGGCTCTCGCGCGTGGTGGCGCCGCTCGTTGCCACCGCTGCATTTGAGCGCCTGGGCCATGCGTCGCCGTTTTACATGGCCGCCGGTTTCATCGTGCTGATGAGCCTGCTCGTTTTCCGGGTGGGGGTGCAGCCTGCCGGCATGAAGCCGGCGCCCGCGTCGGCGCCCGACATCCCGACTTGATCCGCCGCTGCCGGAGGAGGCTATGAGCGTCGAAGAGCGGCTCGACCGGTTGGAGCAGCGCCTGGAGATCGTGGAAGCGCTTGTGCGCCGGCTCGTGAACACGCCCGACCGGGTGCTGCCGCCCGAGGCGCGCGGACCATCAGCGCGGCGCGAGCCTGCTCCTACGCCGCGGGGCGCGCCGGCCGGCGCGCCCCGCGACCCACCGCTCCGCGAGCCGGAGCCCGGGCCCCGTGCGGCCGCGCCTCCGCCGCGCACGCCGTCGCAGACCGGGGTCCGCCGACTCGCGTTCGAGGAATGGATCGGCCAGCGCGGTCTGCTCGCCATCGGGGTGCTCGCACTCATCCTGGCAGCGGGGTACCTGCTCAAGCTCTCCTTCGAGCGCGGCTGGATTTCGCCCGTGGTGCGCTGCGCCGGCGGCGTGGCGGCCGGGGCCGTCGTCGGCGCGCTCGGCTGGCGCCTGCTCGATCGGTACCGCACCTACGGCGCATCCCTCGTCGGCGCGGGTGCCGCGATCATGTATCTCGCCGTTTGGGCCGCGGCGCGCCTCTACGGATTGCTGCCGCCTACGTCCGGCATCGTAGCACTGGCACTCGTTTCGCTCGGGCTTGCAGCCATCGCGTTTGCGGTGGACACCGAAGCGCTCGGCACGGTCGCGGCGCTCGGCGCCTTCTTCGCGCCCGTGCTGCTCGGGCGCGACCGATCGCACGCCGACCTGCTGCTGCTTTATCTCGCCTGCATGGCGATTGCGCTCGGTTGGGTGGCGGCGCGCAAGCGGTGGCGGCGTGCCGCGGCCGTCGTTGCGCTCGCGTATTTCGGGCTCGGCTGGACGGCGGTCGGAAGTGCGGGGCCGCTCGGCGCGCTTGCGTACAGCGCGCTGGGCGGGGCGGCCGGCATGTACGTCGCGCTCCGCGAACATTGGCGGGAAACGCGCTTCCTCTCCTTCTGGGGCGGGTGGGCTCTGCTCGCCTCCCTGGGGAGCGCTCGCCTCGACGCGCACTGGCTGATGCTCGCCGCCGGCATCGTGCTCGCGGCGCCGGTCTGGTGGTATGCGCTGCGCAACCCGCTTGTGGTGCCTCGGTCGGCGCGCGGGCGGCCGGTGGAGGGCCCTGCCGCATCCGGGTGGTCCCTCGGCGAGCTGGTCGCCTTTCTGGTGACGCCCCTCTTCATCGGATGGGCGGTGGCGGTGGCAGCACCGGACTTCATGCGCGCGCATCCGGGCATCGCGGCCTTCGTGGTGGCAGCCCTATACCTCGCAACCGGATACGGGGGACGGCTGGTGCCGTTTACGCTGGTAGGCGCCGCCGCGGCCGCCGGCGCGGTGCTCGAGCACTGGGGCGGCCTCCCGGCGCCGGCCATCCTCCTTGCGCTCGCGCTTCTGTGGGCTGCGCTCGACCATGCGTTCGACCGCTCAGACGGCCGCTGGTACGCTCTGGCGACCTTCGCCGCGGCGGCGGTGCATCTGCTCGCCGTGGACAACCCGCGTCGGCCATGGAACGATGCCGCGTTCACCGGCGACTACGCGCTCGTGTTGTGGCTTGCGGTCGCGGTTTCTGCCGCGCTCGCTGCCGGTTTGCTGCGGGGACCCTCGCCTGCAGCTGCATCCGCATCGGCACCACCCGCGCCCGCCCGGCCAGTGCCCGACGCCGTCCATCTCGCGCGTGCGGCGCTGTGGCTGGCCGGCGGCGGCCTGCTCCTCTTCGGCGTGACGGGCGAGATCACCCGCCTCTTCCGGCTTCGCGGGCTGGCCCCGGACACCGCGGCGCTCGCCGGCGGCCTTGCCGTGAGCGCTTGGTGGCTGCTCTTCGCGGCGGACCTCGTGGTGCTCGGACTTCGGCGCAGGATCCGCCCCGCGCGGCTTGGCGGTTTGGCCGTCGCCGGGCTTGCCGTGGCCAAGGTGCTGCTGGTCGATCTGTCATCGCTCGACGCGCTCTACCGAGTCGCGTCCGTGTTCACGCTCGGACTCGTCTCGCTCGCCCTCGCATATCTCTATCACCGGCAGGCGCGGGCCGCCTCGGCTGGCCTTCGCGCCCCGATCCGGCCAACTTCATAACGATGCGCGTGCAGGATCTTAGTGAGGAGTGCGTGTGACCGCGTCCGTTTTACCCACGTCCCCGGCGTCGTTCGCCAAGGCCACCTGGGCTGACATCATTCCCTACTACGACGAGCTGGCCGAGCGCCCGGTCGATTCCGACACGGTCGACGAGTGGCTCCGCACCTGGTCGACGCTGGAGGAGCTGGTAACCGAGGCCGCGGCACGTGCGATGATCGAGTACTCCATCGACACCGCCGATCCCCAAAAGGAGTCCGACCATCTCCGTTTCTCGAGCGAGATCCTGCCGCGCATGGAGGAGCGCACCGTCGGGCTCGCGCGGCGGCTCATCGAGTCGGGGCTCCGCCGCCCCGACATGGCGACGACGCTTCGGCGCTTCGAGACCGCGATTGCCCTCTTCCGCGAAGCCAACGTACCGATCTTCGCGGAAGCCGAGCAGCTCGCCGCCCGCTACCAGCGCATCACTGGTTCCATGACGGCCATGTGGGAGGGCGAGGAGCGACCGCTGCCCCAGCTCCAGCCCTATCTCAAGAGCGCCGAACGTCCGGCGCGCGAGCGGGCGTGGCACGTTATCACTGCCCCCTACCTTGCCGCGCGCGACACGCTGGCCGAGCTCTTCGACCGGATGTACGCCCTCCGGCAGCAGGCCGCGCACAACGCGGGGTTCGCGAATTTCCGCGACTACATCTTCCCGGCCAAATTCCGCTTCGACTACGGCCCCGCGGACTGTGAGCGTCTGCACGGCGCGATCGAGTCGACGGTCGTTCCCGCCGTCGAGCGGCTGTTCGAGCAGCGCCGGCATCGGCTCGGCATCGCGGAGATCCGGCCGTGGGACTTGCAGGTGGACCCGTGGCGCGCGGCCCCGCTCAAGCCGTTCGAGACGGTTGACGAGCTGGTGGCCGGTGCGCGGCGCGTCTTCGGCCGTGTCTCTCCCGATCTGGGTGGGGAGTTCCAGACGATGATCGACCTCGGCCTGCTCGATCTCGCGAGCCGTCGAGGCAAGGCGCCCGGCGGCTATTGCGAGACGCTGCAGTACCAGGGCCGTCCGTTCATCTTCATGAACGCCGTTGGCATCGCCGAAGACGTGAATACGCTGCTCCACGAAGCGGGGCACGCCTTCCACGCGTTCGCGGCCCGCGCGCAGCCGTTCATCTGGCAGCGCCAGCCCGGCGCCGAAGCCGCGGAGCTTGCCTCGATGTCGATGGAGCTGATCGCGGCGCGGCACCTCGTACGCCCGACCGGATACTTCACCCCCGACGAGGCGCGCTCGGCGCGGCTCGAGCATCTGGAGGACGTGCTCATCAGCCTCGCGCATATCGCCTCGGTTGACGCATTCCAGCACTGGATCTACGCCAGCGGGCAGGGCCACGACGCGGCGGCGCGCGACGAAGCGTGGCTCCGCATCCGCGCGCGCTTCGAGCGCGGTATCGATTGGAGCGGACTGGAGACCGAGCGCATCGCGCGCTGGTACCGGCAGCTCCACATCTTCCTTCACCCGTTCTATTACATCGAGTACGCCATCGCGGAAATCGGCGCGCTGCAGGTGTGGCGAAACAGCCTGCGCGATCCGACCTCCGCGGTCGCGCACTACCGGCGGGCGCTGTCATTGGGGTCCACGCGGCCGCTGCCGAGCCTCTATCAGGCCGCCGGCGTCGAGCTGAGCTTCGATGCGAAACTCCTTGGCGACCTGGTCGCGCTGGTCGAAGAGCACATCGAGGAGCTTCGCGGCGCCGTTGCCACGCCCGATGCACCAGCCGCGTAGGCCGCCGCGCGACGCGCCGCACAGCCCGTTGCGGTTGCTTCCCGCCCCGCGGCAGGCAAGATTCCGCCGATTCCGCGCATACCCCGGGGGCCGCTCCACGGGGATGATCGAAGGGGCAGTCTACCGGAGAGACTGGATGGCCAAGGAAGAGGGCATCGAGATGGAGGGCGTGGTGACCGAAGTCCTGCCCGACCGGAACTATCGGGTCATGCTGGAGAACGGTCACGAGATTCTGGCGTACGCAGCCGGCAAAATGAGCAAGTTCAAGATCCGCGTGCTCGAGGGCGACCGCGTCAGCGTCGTGCTCTCGCCCTACGATCTCACCCGCGGGCGGGTCATCTATCGGCACAAGTGACGTAACTCCGCGGCGCGGCGAGGCTCGAAAAACGGCGGGCCGCTCCACCGAGCGGCCCGCCGTTCTGCGATCAGCACCAGTGGTGCGCGGACGAGTTACTTGGCCAGCTTCACCACGTTTTCCGCAGCGGGGCCCTTGGCACCCTGCACGATGTCGAACTCGACTCTTTCGCCCTCCGCGAGGCTGCGGAACCCATCCGCCTTGATGGCGGTGTGGTGGACGAAACAGTCCTTGTCACCGTTCTCCGGGGTGATGAACCCGAAGCCCTTCGCGTCGTTGAACCACTTCACCGTGCCGATGGTGCGAGCCATTGCGCCTACTCCGTGTTGATTGGACTGCGCCGGCGGCCGCACCAGCGGCCGCCGAGTTTTCGTGCGCGCAGGCCTGTCCTGCGTCACGAAAAATGAAAAGACCCGAGGGCGATGCGCCCGGGTCCTTAAGAGTTCCCCGTCGATGGTCTGCTGAAAAGCAAATACCGAGGCCTGATCGCGCCGACAAATATGCCGGGCGGCTGCTGCTCGTCAAGGGAGGTCAAAGTCTGAGCCATCGCGCCGCCACCCGAGCAAGATCGGTGCCCTGCCGCCTGCCGTCCCCGGCCGCGCGATTCAGCGCGTGCAGAAACTCTTCCGCCGAGCCGTAGCGTGCCGCGACGTCGGCATCGAGCGCCCGGCCCAGGACGGCCCAGAGCTCCGGCGGCACGTCCTCGCGTCGCTCGCCCGCCACGGGAATCTGATTGGTGGTCTGCCGGGCCAGCACCTGCTCCGGGGTGGCGCCGGGAAACGGCGGCTCGCCAAGCAGCGCGAAATAGGCTACCGCCGCAAGGCTATAGAGGTCCGACCGCTGGTCCACCCTCTCCCCCAATAACTGCTCTGGACTCGCAAACTGCGGCGTTCCGCTCTGGCTGGTGGCGCCCCCGAATCGCCCGGCGCGAAGTGCCAGCGCCAGGCCGAAGTCGGTGATGCGGAGGCTGCCGTCCGGCTCGAGCAGCATGTTCTCCGGCTTGATGTCTCGGTGCACCAGGCCAGACGCGTGCGCGTGCGCCAGTGCCGAGAGCGCCTCGCGCAGGACCCGGAGCACCCGGTCGAGCGGGAGCGGGCCCTCGCGCTCCACGAGCTGGGCGAGGCTCGGCCCTTCGATCAGCTCCATCGTGTACCAGATGAGCCCCGAACGGCCGGCGATGTCGTAGATGTTCACGATGTTGGGGTGGCTCAGCCGCGCGGCCAGTTGCGCCTCGCGACGGAATCGCTCCACGACCTCCGGATCACGGGTGAGCAGCGGATGCAGGATCTTGAGCGCGACTTCGCGCTCGAGGTGGAGGTCGCGCACGCGGTAGACCCGGCCGAAGCCGCCCTGGCCGAGCCGCGCCAGCAACTCGTAGTCGTCGCCCAGCGCGCGGCGCAGCCGCTTTTCCCAACGCGCCCGATCTTCCCCGTCCGGCGCGGGAGTGCCGCCCGCCGCGGCCGCCGGCTCGAATGCGCCTGCGTCCGAGGCGAATTCCTCCAGCATCTCCGCCGCGGTGAGATAGCGATCATCGGGATCGCGTTCGAGCGCGCGGAGCACCAGCCGCTCGAGCGCGGCGGGGCACGTGGGCCGGAGCAGCGCGGGCCGCGCCGCCTCGCTCGCATCGAGCGGAGGCTCGACGCCGGTGATCGCGAAGTAGAGGATCGCGCCGGCGGTGTAGACATCGCTCGCCGGGTCGCCGTCGGCGCCGCCGCGCACCTCGGGCGCCATGAACGCCTGCTGTGTGGGCTCGTCGCCCGGCGGAATGGCCGGCAGTGTCCAGTTGCAGTACCGCAGATCGGTGATGGTGCCGCGGGACGCGGGGCTCACAAGCAGCGAAGCCGGCACCACCCGCCGCACGATGACGCCCCGGCCGTGCGCATGCTCCATCGCGCTCAGCAGGTCGCGCGCGAGCGTGTGCACGGCCGGAATGGGTCGCGGCCCGCGCTGCACCGCGTCGTGCAGCCCTTCGCCCTCGATCCAGTTGCCCACGCGATACGCCAGCTCGCCGATGATGCCGGCGTCGTACACGTGGCGGATTGCCGGGTGATCCAGCCGGCCCAGCGCCTCAGCCTCCCGGAGGAACCAGCTGCGTATCGGGTTGTCGGCCCGGAAATTCACTCGAAGGCTCACCGCACGCTTGAGCACCCGGTCCTCGGCCGCGAAGAGCACCCGTGCATCCGAGGCCGCGACCACGCGCTCGAGCCGGTAGCGCGCGCCCAGCGCCGCCTCGGCGCGGGCGAACGCCGATGCCGCGTCAATCGACCCGGCAGCGTCGATCGGCGTCGGCGCGCCGGCCGCCCTCATGCGGCGCCTTTCACACGGCGCCCATCATCGAAGCAGGCCGCGCCGCCGCTCGATTCGTCCGCGGCCGCCGCAATGCGCGGCGCTGCACCAGCGGCGGCTCTGCGTGGGTGAGCCGTCGAGGAAGAAGAGCGAGCACGGGTCGCCGGCACAGCGGCGCACATGTCGGGTGGCGTCGGTGAGCGTGTCCGCGGCGGAACGGGCCACGGCGATGCGCGCGGTCGCCGCACGGTCCGGCGCAAACGAGCGCCGCCAGACCCCGCTCCCACGGACCAGTCGCTCGCGCCCGCCCTCGGCCGCCAGCACCGCGTTGATCGCGGCGATGGCCGGTGCCGGCGCCGGCCGGCCCACCGCCAGCGCCTCGGCGAGTCCGAGCAGACGACGGCGGAATGCGAGGACCTCCTCGAACGGCACCGCGTCCACGTCGGACACGAGCTTGCCGGCCTTGCTCCAGCGATGATAAGCAGCGGGATCGGGAAGCAGATCGGGCGGCGCCGCCGCGCGGCCGCACGTGGTGTTCACGAAGTCGAGCCAGCAGGCGTCGCCGAGGAGCGTGAATTCCTGGTCGGGCATCGCGCGGTTTCTCCGGGCCGCAGTCAGCCGGTGGCCGCCACCTCGACCGCGTTCCGGCCGCCCCGCTTGGCCCGGTAAAGCGCAGTGTCGGCGGCGGCAAGCAGCGCGTCCACCGTGGTGCCATGCACGGGTGCCTCGGCGATGCCAATACTCAGCGTCGGACGTCCGAACGCCGCGTGGCTCTGCCACAGTTCCGCGAGGCTCGCCCGCACCCGCGCGACGAATACTTGCGCCTCGACCGGTTTCGTCATCGGCAGGATCACGAGGAATTCGTCCCCACCGAGGCGGCCCACCACATCGAGCGCGCGGCATTGCTTCCGGAGCACGTTGGCGAGCAGGACCAACAGGCGGTCGCCGGCGGCGTGGCCCATGGTATCGTTCACGACCTTGAACCGGTCGAGGTCGAGCAGCAACACGCTCGTGTGCAACTGGTGCCGGAGACTGCGCGAGATCTCGGCGGCGAGCCGCTCCTCCAGCGCACGCCGGTTGTACAGGCCGGTGAGCTCGTCGGTCGTCGCCGCGCTGTGCAACTGCTCCACCAGCTCGGCATTCTTGAGTGCGATGGCCGCGGCGAACGAGAGCGTGCCCGCCAGCTCCAGCTCGGCGCGACCGTACGGCTTGCGGCTGAGCCGAGGCCCCAGGACCAGCACCGCCATCCGTTCCGAGCCCGCATCGACCGGCACCAGCAACTCGGCGTCGCCCTGCATGAGCGGCGCCAGGGCCACGTCGCCGGCGGCCACCGACGCACTGCCCGTGGGGAGCGCCGTGTCGAGCGCGGCGCGATCGACCGGCTCCGGCTGGGGGCGCTCGCTCAGCGAGCGGACCACGGCGGGCGTGTACGCGGCGCCCGCAGGGCGGTAGAGGCACGCCCACCACGCGAAGAACACCTCGGCCATGAAATCGAGAATGAGCCGCTCGGTCTCTTCGGTCGAGTGGACCGACGACAGCAGTCGGGCAACCTGGCGCAGGGCGCGCAATTGAAAGACGGCGTCGTCCAGCGCCGCCTGGCGGTCGAGCAGCACGCTGCGCAGCTCGAGCGTCACCGTGAGCCCGAGTGCCAGCGGCATCGCCACCGTCTTCATCTCGCCGGCGATCGCGCAGTCGGCCCTGATGAACGCCTCGGTCTCTCCGGTCTTGAGCCGGGCGACTTCGACCGCCTGCTCGAACCCCTCCGCCGGCCCCACGCGCGGCGCCGCGCCCTCCGGTCCCGCGAGCGCGAGCCAGATGCGTTCATCCCGGAAGCGCTGCACCAGCGCCACCCGGCAACGCTCGAGCAGCTCTCCATCGGTCCGGGAGAGTCTGCACGCAGCTGCGAAGGCACTGGGTATGGTGGCGAGTGCGACCGGCGTCGGTGACGGGGCCATTGCCGCAAAATAGCGCGGGCGCCGGGTCAACGGGAGCCGGCGCCCCCGGCCGCGGCAACGACCCGCGTGACCGACGTGTCGGGCGGGATGCCCGCGTGGACCGGAAGCAGCGCCACCGCCTGCTGCCACTGCCCTCGCGTGCCCCACACCGTGGCGAACTGCGCCGTGCGCGCATCCGGGTCGGCCTTGAGGGCATGGCGCCCCGCCACCAGCTCGTCGGCAGCCGCGTCGGTGTCGCCGCCCAGCACGAGATCGAGCGCCGGCTCCCGGTTAAGCAGCGCGCGGTCCGCCGCCACCGGCTGGTGGGTAAGTGCCACGATGAGGTCCGCGCCCTGCGCGCGCAGCGTATCGAGCACCCGGTGGGCGGCCGCGGCCGGATCGCCGCAATGGGCGGGCGCCGGGTAGTCGCCGGCCGCCGTGATGCCGAAGAGTCCAATCTTCCGCTCTGCGAGACGTACCGTGTCCCACGCGAGCACGCCGGGAAAGGGCGTGCCGTCCGCCTCGGTGCAGTTGGCCGAAAGCCATTTGAACCGCGACTCCGCAATCCGCGCGATCAACGTGTCGCGCGGAAGATCGAGCGCGCCCGGCTCGCCCAAGGTGGCGTAATCGAGCTTGGCAGCATTGAGCGCCGCGACCATGTCGCGTCCGCCATGCAGGGCGCCCCCCGCGAGCACGAAGAGCGTGGGGCCCTCGCTCGCGATTCGCGCCCGCATGGTGGCCACGCGCGCGAGTCCACCGCTCCCGTCGTGCAGCGTATCAACCGTATCGACGTCGTTGATGGCGAGGAAACGGATTGGATTCGTGGGCGCAGGCGCCGGCGGCAGCGAGGCGCAGCCGGTCAGCGCGACAGCGACGGCCGCCGCGCGTATCGCCGCCCTGAGGCGAGGCGACATCACAGCCCCTCTTCGCGGCGCCGGAGGCTCCGCACGAGGTCGCTGCTCATGGCGCGGATCTCCTCCAGCATCGCGCGCTGCGGCCAGTCCGGCCGGGCCGCGAGGATCTCCAGCATCGAGCGGTACCACCAGATGGTCTGCGCCGAGTTCGCCTGCGACACCGTGCGCACGTACTCCACGCCGAGCCGCCGGAGCGCCGTGATCGTGGTGCCGCAGCGGTGGATCTCGTCGGCCGCGATGATGTCGAGTGCGCGCGGCTCGGCGACGGCAAGGTGGGCGAGAAAATCGTGCTTCCGCGCGCGCCACGCCAGCTCGCCGCCGCGCTCATCGTAGCGCGGTTCGCAGGCATCCTTTGCCACGCCCAGCACGACCGAGCCGAACTTGTCGGAGACCTTTGCCTCGAGTGACGGGCGGTGGGCGGGGTCGGCTTCTTCCAGCGCGAGATGCAGGATGCCGGCGACGATCGTCGGCTGGTCGCAATCGTATCGCGCCAGAATGACGGCGACGTTCGCCGGGCTCGCCAGGTACGACATGGCCGCCGAAGCCGGCGCCAGCGGACCGTAGTACTTGGCCGTGAATGCGAACGCGTGGTGGATCCGATCGGAATAACCATGCATGGCAAGGGCGGTAGAGGCGAAAGGGACGGTAGGCGGTACGGGCGTCGGCCGGCGGACCCCTTACCGCCCTTTCCGCCTCTACCGCTGTTACCGTCCTTTACGGAATTCCCAAAAGCTTATGCGCCTGCAGGCTCAGCCGCCAGCGCGGATGCGCCAGGCAGTACTCCACCGCGGCGCGTGTGTTCACTTCGCGCGCAGGGCCGTCCATCGGCTGCAGAAAGAAATGGCGGGCGTCGAGGTCTGCGTATCGCTCGGGCTCGGCACCGGGTTGCGGGTATACCAGTTTGAGCTCATCGGGCGCACGGAGGAGAAGCTCGGCGCCAGCCTTGGGACTGACGCATATCCAATCGATGCCGGCCGGCGGCGCGATCGTCCCGTTGGTCTCGAGCGCAATGGTAAAGCCGCGCGCGTGCAGCGCGTCGACGAGCGGCGGATCGAGCTGCAGGAGCGGCTCGCCGCCGGTGCACACGACGAATCGGCTCGACCGGTCCGCCGCAGCCGCCTTCGGCGCCGAGCGCGGCCATGCGGCGGCGACCGCGTCGGCCGCGGCATCCGCCGTCACGAACTTCCCCCCTCCGGGTCCGTCGGTGCCGATGAAATCGGTGTCGCAGAACGTGCAGACGGCCCCGGCCCGGTCCGCCTCGCGTCCCGTCCAGAGGTTACAGCCCGCAAAGCGGCAGAATACCGCGGGACGGCCGGTGTGCGCGCCCTCACCCTGCAGCGTGTAATAGATCTCCTTGACTGCGTAGGTCATCGCCGCCCCGCACTGCTCGTGCTCGCACGTGCGTAGGCCACCGGATCGGTGAGCCCCGCCTCGCGGAATCCCTTGAGCCGGAGCGCGCACGCGTCACACCGCCCGCAGGCGATGCCGTCGGGCCATGGATCGTAGCAGCTCAGCGTGAGGCCGAAGTCAACGCCGAGCGCGCGCCCTCGCTCGATGATCTGACATTTGGTGAGCGCGACGAGCGGCGCGTGTACGGTCACGCGGCGCCCGAGCTCCGTCCCCGCTCTGGTGGCGAGGTTCGCGAGCGTTTCGAACGCCGCGATGTACTCGGGACGGCAATCGGGGTACCCGCTGTAGTCAAGCGCGTTCACGCCGATGAAGATGTCGCTCGAATCGATGGTCTCCGCCCAGGCCAGTGCGAACGCGAGGAAGATCGTGTTCCGCGCCGGCACGTAGGTAATCGGAATGCCGCCCGGCTCGTCCATCGGCCGGTCCTTCGGAACGGCGATGTCGGCGGTGAGCGCGGACCCTCCGAAGGCCCGCAGGTCGATGTCCATCACCACGTGGCGCGCCACGCCGAGCCGCTCGGCCACACGGCGCGCGGCGGCGAGCTCCGCCGCGTGCCGCTGCCCATAGCGAAAACTCAGGGCGTACACCGCGAATCCCTCGCGTTGCGCGAGGGCGGCGGTCGTGGCGGAATCCATTCCTCCGCTCAACAGCGCAATGGCTCGTGACTCTGACATGCGCGAAAGCTACGCCGCCTGCCTCCCGAGCAGGAAGCGCAGCGCCGCTTCCAGCTCGGCGTGGCGGAAATGATAGCCGCTGGCTTCCAGGCGGGTGGGGAGCGCCCGCGCGCTCGCGAGCAGCGTGGCGTCCGCCATCTTGCCGATGGCGAGCCTGAGCGCACGAGCGGGCACCGGCAGAAGCGCGGGCCGGTGCAAGACCCTGCCCAGCGTGCGGACGAAATCGGCGTTCGTGACCGGCACCGGCGCGCCGGCGTTGAACGCGCCCGCAAGGCCGGGCGTCGCGATGGCATGGTGGATGATGCCGACCGCGTCGTCGATCGAAAGCCAGCTCAGCCACTGGCGGCCGCTGCCGATCGGACCGCCGAGCCCGAGCCGGAAGACCGGCAGCAGGCGGGCGAGTGCGCCCCCTGCCGGGCTCAGCACCACGCCGAGCCTCGGAATCGCGACCCGGATGCCGGCGGCGCGCGCCGGTTCAGTCGCCGCCTCCCACGCCTCGCATACTTCGACCAGGAATCCGGCAGGGGTGTCGAGGTCCGCCGCGCCCGGTGCGCTTCCGTCGGGCAGTGTTTCATCGCCCCGGTTTCCGTAGATGCCGACGCCGGACACCGACACGAGCACGGCCGGCGGCCGCGCAAGCCCCGCGAGCGCCCTCGCCAGCAGCGCCGTGCCGCGCGTGCGGCTCTCCCGGATCCGCCGCCGCCGCGCAGCCGTCCAGCGCCCCTCGCCGACGTTGGCCCCGGAGAGATGCACCACGGCGTCGACGCCCTCGAGCAACGCGCCGTCGAGCCGTCCAGCCGCGGGATCCCAGCCGATCTCACCCGGGCCGGGCGCGCGGCGCACGAGCCGCGTCACCCGATGCCCGCCTGCCGAGAGGAACGCCGAGAGCGATCGTCCGATGAGCCCGCTCGCGCCGCTGATCGCGACCCGAAGCGGCGCGAGCGCCGCGCGCGCGTGGGATGCGAGGTCGTCGCGCAGCACCGCGTGACGGTACGCCAGCATCCGCTCCAGCCGGGGGCGCACCCACCAGAGGTCGGCCGCCGCACCGGCGATCCCGTACGGCGCGGCGTATTCGATCCGATCGGTGAGAAAGGATGCGCTCTCGCCATCGGGTACGATCCGGTGGCTATGCAGCCAGTGGGAGAAAGGCCCTTCGGTTTGCGAATCGACGAATTGCCGGCCGGGCACCACCCCCTCGTGCCGCGCAGCCCAGCGCACGGGGACGGGCCCCGCGCGAACCCGGAGCACGGCCCGCGCGCCGTCTTCGATTCCGCCGGTACGCTCGACGACCTCGACCCGCTCCCACGGCGGCGTGAGCCGCTCGAACGCACCGGGTCGCGTGTGCCAGGCGTAGACCACGTCGGCCGGGTAGGGAAGGCGCGTGGTCCGCTCGACCACGGGAAAGCCGCCTGCCATGGTTACCGGGCGCGCGCCGGCCGCACGATCACCGCGTCGCCGCGGCGCGCCGCACCAGGAGCAGTTCCGAGATGTTGTCCATTGTGAGGAGCCCCACGAGTGCGCCCGCCGCATCCACTACCGGCAGCGCAGGCAAGCCGCTCGCCTTGAGCCGTTCCAACGCTTCGCCGAAGCCCAGCCCGGGCGAAACCGCCGGCGCCGGGGCGGTCATCACGTCGCCCACGATCGCATGCGGGCCGCGCTCGCGCAGTCCCCGAATGAGGTTGTCGCGGGTGAGAATTCCCTCGGTCCGGCCGAGATTGTCAACTACCGGGAACTCGCGTTGCTCGCCGGCGAGGAGCATGTCGACCGCGTCAGCCAGCGTGGCGTGGATGGGGATCGTGCGGAACTGGGTGACCATCACCTGCGACACGTTGAGCCCCGCGCCGGCCATGCGGGTCTCAACCGCGCTCGCTTCCGCACCGGCGCCGAGGAAGACGAATACGGCGATGAGGAGCAGAATCGGCCCGCCGCCGAAGAATCCCACGATACCCATGCCCACGGCGAGCAGTTGCCCCACTGCGCCCGCCACGCGCGTCGCCCGCGGCAGTCCCATCCGGGTCGCGAGCAGTGAGCGCAGCACCCGGCCGCCGTCCATCGGAAACGCGGGAATCAGGTTGAAGCCAAGCAGGAACAGGTTGAGCCACATGAGCCGCACCGCAAACCCGCCCGTGTCGAGCTCCGGTTGGCCGAGCCGGGGCGCGACGCCGGTGAGCAGCAGCCAGAGGTACAGCACCACGGCGATCGCGAGCGTCACGAGCGGGCCCGCAATCGCGATGGCGAACTCCTGCTCCGGCTCGTCCGGAATGCGCTCGAGCCGGGCGACGCCGCCGATGGGCAGCAAGATCACATCGGGCGTGCGCACGCCGAAGCGCTTCGCCATGAAAATGTGCCCGAACTCGTGGAACACGACGCACGCGAACAGCGCGATCGTGAACACCGTGCGATCGATGGCCGCCGGCGTCCCGCCGACCGCGTACGCCTCCCATGCGAGCCAGATGAGCAGCAGGAAGAACGTGACGTGGATCTTCACCTCCGTCCCCGCCACCTGCCCCAGCCGATAGGACCATTTCATGTCGGGCCGCCCCCAGAAACACACTGCCGGTTTCCCCCAAGATATACGGGGAAAGCCGGCAGGCGACCTGACCGGGCCACCGCGGTCGGCGGCGCGCCGTCAGACGATCACGCGGAGTCCGAACGCCGGGGCGGGCAAGCTTTCGACCGAAGCCGGGGCCGCGAGCTGCGGAGCGGAGAGAGCGGGCGCGGGCGAGTGCTCGATGCGCAGCTTTGGACTCTCGTTCGCCTGGAGGCGCCGCTCCGCTAACTGGGCCAGCGCGGCCCGGAACACCGCGTCGCCCTCTTTCACCGGAAGGTCGAAGCTCCGCACGTACACCATCACCGCTTCGTCGACCGTCATGTCGTCGGTGAGCAGTTCGGAGACCTCCACCGCCATCCGCACGTGCGTCGCCACGACGGCCGCCTCCGCCACGCAGGCCGCCATCCGCGAGTGGAGCGTCGTCTCCTCGACGTGATGCGCCCGGCGCCGCACCACGTCGACCCACCGGTCAGGCCGCCGCAACCGCTCCCAGTTCTCGGATCCGGCGCCCGCGTCCGATTCGGCCGGCACCTGCCGGGCGACGGCAAGGAGCGCCCGCGCGCGCACCGTCTCCTGCATCGCTATCGGCACCGCAACTTCGCGGAAGTAGCGCGCGAGCGCATCCATGAGCGGCAGTCGATCGGCCATCCGGTGCACGAAGATCACCGCCTGGCGCTGGTGCGTTTCGGTGAGCGCCTCCCAGGCCTGCGCGTAGGCAACCTGGAGCTCGAATCGCCGGGCGAGCGGCAGCCGACGCATCGTCTTCAACGTCATGGCGAACATGTGTTCTCCTCGTGCCGGATCGGGTTCTGCGTTCCCCGTGCAACTCTTTGCAACAGTTATGCTTAGGATTGCACCGACCACTTGTGCGACCTTCGTGCCGAGTGTCCGGCCACTGCCGGAGCCCGGACCGCTGGCGCCGAAGTGATGCCGCATGCGGAGGATGCGCACCACCGAGCCGGCCGGCCTCTGCGTGGCATCGCCACCACGGCGCGGCGCGGAAGCCTCAATCCTCCGCCGCGCACTCGGGAGTGCCGGGGCCTTGGCCGGCTTTGCTCGTCTTTCGACCGGCGTTACTTTTGGCCGCCTGTTCTCGAAGCCGGAGCGCCACCATCGCTACGATCGTCAGTCCGCCCGCCTGGACCACTCGGGACGCCGAAAAGCTCTACAACATGAGCGGCTGGGGCCTTGGCTACTTCCGCATCAACGAGCTGGGCCACGTCACCGTCCATCCCGACGGCAATCCGAAGCGCGGGCTCGATCTCTATCAGCTCGCCCTCGATCTCAACGCGCAGGGCGTCGGACTGCCGCTCCTGCTTCGGTTCTCCGACATCCTCCGCTCCCGCATCCAGGCGCTCGCCACCCAATTCGAGAGCGCCATCAAGGAGTTCGGCTACACCGGGAGCTACACCTCAGTCTACCCGATCAAAGTCAACCAGCAGCGCCACGTGGTGCAGGAGATCGTCGAGTTCGGCACGGCGCACGGGGTCGGGCTCGAGTGCGGCAGCAAGCCTGAGCTCATGGCCGTGCTCGGACTCAACGAGAGCGCGCACCACCTGATCGTCTGCAACGGATACAAGGACGAGGAGTTCATGCGCCTCGCCCTCATGGGCCAGAAGCTGGGCCACACCGTGATGATCGTGCTGGAGCAGTTGAACGAGCTGGACGTCCTGCTGCGCGTGGCGGACGAAATGAACGTGCGGCCGACGGTGGGTGTGCGGATCAAGCTCGCGAGCGAGGGGTCGGGGCGCTGGGCCAAGAGTGGCGGCGAGGAGTCCAAGTTCGGGCTCAACGCGGTGGAGCTGGTGAAGGTCCTCGACCATCTCACCCGCACCGGCCGTCAGGATCTGCTTCGGCTGGTGCACTTCCATCTCGGCAGCCAGATCCCGGACATCCGCTTTATCAAGGCGGGCCTCGAGGAGATCGGCCGCTACTACAGCGAGCTCCGCAACCTGGGCTTCGACCACCTCGACCACGTCGACGTGGGCGGCGGCCTGGGCGTGGACTACGACGGCTCCCGAAGCACGCGGCCGGCCAGCGTCAACTACTCGATCCGTGAGTACGCCAATGACGTGGTCTACACCCTCGGTGGCGTCTGCCGCGCCGAGGAGTTGCCGATGCCGAACCTCATCTCGGAATCCGGCAGGGCGCTCACCGCGCACCACTCGCTTCTGCTGGTGAACGTGATCGACGTAGAGTCGCTGGCCGACCCGGTGCCGCCCGTGCTCCGCCCGGACCCGCAGCAGTTGCTGGTGGAGATGGCGGAAAACCTCGAGTCCGTGTCGCCGGACCGGGTGCAGGAGGTCTTCCACGACGTAGTCTTCGCAAAGGAGCGCGCCCAGGAATACTTCGCGAGCGGTGTGTTCTCGCTCCGCGACAAGGCCGACGCCGAGCAGTTCTATTTCTGTACGCTCAGGGCCATCAGTGCCGCCGTCGCCGACGACAAGGCGGCATACCCCGAGATCGCGGCGCATATCGATGCGGTGCTGGTGGATCGGTATTTTTGCAATTTTTCGGTGTTCCAGTCGCTTCCCGACAACTGGGCCATCGACCAGATCTTTCCGATCATGCCCATCCATCGGCTCGACCAGCCGCCCACCCGGCGCGGGACGCTGCAGGACATCACCTGCGACTCCGACGGCGTGATCGACCGCTTCGCCGGCGGCCGGAAGGGAAAGCCCTCGCTCGACCTTCACCCGGTCACGGACGCCCCCTACATCCTCGGCATCTTTCTCACCGGAGCGTATCAGGAAATTCTCGGGGACCTGCACAACCTGTTCGGCGACACCAACGCGGTGCACGTGCGGCTCACCGACCGCGGCTACGAGGTTACCGACCTCGTGCATGGCGACACAGTGACCGAAGTGCTCAACTACGTGCAGTATCATGCCTCGAATCTGCTTGCCACGTTTCGGCGCAAGGTGAACGGAGCCAAGGATCTCTCGCGCCAGGAGGCGAACAGTTTCATCGCCGACTACGTGGCGGGGCTCGAGGGATACACCTACCTCGAGGGCGACATCCCCAAGGAAATCGACGCGGCATCCGCCGCCGACGGCTGAATCCGTGCAGGGAGGCAGCGCCATCCATGTTGCGCTGCAACATACCGCCTGCTAACTTCTCCCCCGGCGCCGGCCATGCCGATCGTACTGCGCGCGCGCCGGCTGCGCCCTTCCACCGAGGCGACCGACTCGTGAGCGACGACTCCACATCGCCATTCTCCACTAACCCCTGGCTAGAGGCACAGCGCCAGTACCTCGATGCATGGGGCGCCATGTGGCGCGCCGCCGCACCGAGCGCGGCACCCGCTCCGACATCACCGGCCGACTCGGCCGGCCAGACATGGAGCGATTCGGTGACCGCATGGTGGCGCTCGCTCATCGCGCCGAGCGCGCCTCCGCCGATGCAGACCGTGCTTGCCGCGGTGCTCGCCCAGGGCCAGGCCTATCTCCAGATGGGCGAGACGTTCATGCGGCTCTTGCAGCGCATGGGCCGCCCGGAGGCCGCGGCGGAACGCTGGCAGGAGCAGGTCGCGGCGTATTTTGGCGACCTCAAGGCGGGCTTCTCCAACGGCTCGCACGGCGCCGCGCCGCTCCGCTCCCTGATGGCGTTCTGGGAGTTGCCGCTCGACACATGGCGGCGCACCGTCTCGAGCTCCGCCGCCACGCCCGGCGACTTCCTCGCCGGTCTCAAACCTCAGGGTGCCTCCGACTTCACCGACGATCTGCACGAGCGGCTCGGCCGATTCTTGTCGGTGCCCGCGCTGGGCTATACCCGCGAGTGGCAGGAGCGGGGGCAGCAACTGCTGCGGCTCGGGCTCGAGTATCAGCGTGCATTCCAGGACTATGCCGAAGTGGTCAGCAAGCTCGGGGTCGACGCCATCGATGTCTTCCAGCGCCGGCTGGTTGAGCGCGGCGATGCCGGAACGCCGATCACGACCCTCCGCGAGGCATTTGACCTCTGGGTCGATGCCGGCGAGGAGGCGTACGCGAAGCTCGTAAGCACCGACGAGTATGCGGAGGTTTACGGCACCCTGGTAAATCGACTGATGGCGCTGAAGCAGCAGGGCCGCCGCATGGTGGATGAGGCGGCAGGTGGCTTCGGTCTTCCGACCGCGAGAGATCTGAGCGCGGTGCAGCGGCGCCAGCAGGAGCTCAACCGCGAAGTTGCGGCGCTCCGGCAGGAGCTCGCGGCGCTCCGCACGAGGCGGACCTGGAGCCAAACCCCGGCGCCCAGCGCCGGCGGCGCCGAGGAGTGAGCGTGCTGCCACCAGAAACGTTTCGGATCACGCCCGATCAGGCCATGCGGGAAATGCAGGATTTCGGCGCCCGCCTCACCCGCGGACTTCAGACGCTCGGCGACCTTGGCGAGATCGACGTCGGCGCGACTGCCAAGGACGTGGTCTACCGCGAGGGCAAGATGGTGCTCTATCGGTTCCGCCCGCTCGCGCGCGAGCTGCGCCGGGTCCCGGTAATGATCACCTACGCGCTGGTCAATCGCCCTTACATGATCGATCTCCAGGAGGATCGATCACTGGTGCGGGGGATGCTCAAGGGCGGCCTCGACGTGTATCTCATCGATTGGGGCTACCCCGACGGAGGCGACCGCTTCCTCTCACTCGACGACTACATCAACGGCTACATGGATCGTTGCGTGGACGTGATCCGACGGCGCCACGCGCTGGACAAGATCAATCTCCTCGGCATTTGTCAGGGCGGCACGTTCTCCCTCTGTTACGCGGCGCTCCACCCAGAAAAGGTTCGCAATCTCATCACGACGGTCACCCCGGTGGACTTCCACACGCCCGACAACCTGCTCAGCCGGTGGGTGCGCCACCTCGACGTCGACCTGCTCGTCGACACCTTGGGCAACATTCCCGGCGAGCTGCTCAACTGGACCTATCTCTCGCTCAAGCCGTTCCGGCTCACCGGCCAGAAGTATCTCGACATGGTGGACCAGCTCGAGAGCCCGGCCAAGGCCAAGAGTTTCGTGCGGATGGAGAAGTGGATTTTCGACAGCCCGGATCAGGCGGGGGAGGCGTTCCGGCAGTTTACCAAGGACTTCTATCAGCGAAACGCATTGATCAAGGGCGAGGTGTCGATCGGCGGCCACCCGGTCGATCTCACGCGGGTGGCGATGCCGGTGCTCAACATCTACGCGGCTGACGACCACCTCGTGCCGCCGGCCGCCTCCAGAGTGCTTGGGGACTACGTGGGGACCGACGACTACACCGCGCTCGAGTTTCCCGGCGGTCACATCGGCCTCTATGTGAGCGGCAAGTCGCAGGCGACCATTCCTCCCGCAATCTGCCGGTGGCTGTCGGAGCGGTAGCAGTCGACGGCTACCGCTCCCCACCGATGCTTACGCCGCCTTCTTCTGCTGCTCGGCGGCGGCCTGCGCGTTCTGCACGCCCTTCTCCACCCATCCCGTGTACTCGTGCTGCGCATCCGTGAGCAATTCGTTGCTCTTGCGCGCGATGCCGACGAGCTTCTGGCCGTACTCATTGGCGAGTGCCGCCTGGTTGGCCGACACCTCCGAGTAGCTCTTGGGTGCGGCGGCGATCTGCAGGCCTCTGGTGACGGTCTGAACCGAGACCTCGAACGCCTCGAGCTGCTGCTCGGCGAGGCCCTTGAACGCCCGGCTGTTGATGTCGCTCAGCTGGCGGACCGCATCGAGCGCGGCGTTTGCGAACTTGGTCCACTGGTCGATCAATTCGTTCTGCATGGTCTCCTCGGGCGTGGGCGTTTGTGCACTGCACCAATTGCTGCGGCGCAACATACGAATGCGGCCCATCACTGTCAAGCCCACCGCTATGCCATGAACAGGCCGCCATTTACGGAGATGGTCGCACCGGTGATGTAGCCGCTTGCCTCGGCCGCCAGGAATGCCACTACTCGAGCGATCTCCTCCGGTCGGGCGAGCCGGCCGACGGGGATCTGCTCCACGATGCTTTCACGGATCGGCTCCGGAATGGCCTTCACCATCGAGGTGTCCACGTACCCCGGCGCCACCGCGTTGACGGTTACGCCGTGCGGTGCCACTTCGCGGGCCAGGCTCCGGGTAAAGCCGAGCAGGCCGGCTTTGGCCGATGAGTAATTGGTCTGGCCGAACTGTCCCTTGAGCCCGTTTACCGACGAGATGTTGATGATCCGGCCGTAGCGCCGAGCCAGCATGCCCTCGATGAAATTCCGGGTCACGTTGAACGCGCTGTCGAGGTTGGTGCGGAGGACTGCGAACCACTGGCTCGGCTCCATCTTCGCGAGCGTCCGGTCCCGCGTGATGCCGGCGCAATTCACCAGCACCCCTACCGGACCCACCGTGGACTCGACAGTGCGCGCGAGCGCGACGCTGCTCTCGTAGGATGCCACGTCACAGGGGAGCGCGATGAAATGGTAGCCCTCGGCGCGCCGGTCGCCCAACCAGCATTGCGCCAGCTCCGCTTCCTGCGGGAGGTACGTCGCGACCACGCGGTTGCCCGCGTCGGCGAGCGCACGGCAGACGGCGGTGCCGATACCCCCGATACCGCCGGTAACGACGGCGACGTCGGGACTCGGCGCGGCGTTCCGTGAGGCCGATTCGTCAGGTTCCCATGACATCGCTGCCGCCATGTGCGAACTCCCGGAGTGAAATGGTGTGGCCGGAGCCGCCGGCGCGCCGTCAGCCCGGCGCGCCGTTCGCATCGGGGCCACGCGCTGCCTTGCCGCGCGCACGCTGCGCCGCCAGTGCATCGAAAAATCCCCGCTGCATCCGGCTCCAAAGCTCGAGATTCTGCTGGCTCAGGTCGGTCCAGATCGTGAACGGGTTGGCGCTCGCCGCCCCGCGCAATTGCTGCTCGTAGCGCTCCTGCTGCTCGGCAAACACCGCGAGGCTCCGCTCGAGGAAATCGGACGCGAGGCTCTGCACGGTGTCGCCGTAGAAGCGGATGACTTGCTGGAGGACGTCCGCGGAGAAGATCGGCTTCCCGTTCTCCTCCTGCTCGGTGATGATCTGCAGGAGGGTGCTTCGCGTCAGATCCTCGTCGGTCTTGGCGTCGAGGATGCGGAAGTCCACGCGCTCCAACACCAGCCGCCGCACGTCGTCCACGGTGATGTACCGGCTCTCGGCGGTATCGTAGAGACGCCGGTTGGGGTACTTCTTGATGAGGCGCGGCTCGGTCATGTGCGGACCCTTTCGCGAAAGCGGGCGCGGTCGGCGCCCACCCTCACATCATGTGGTGGCCCCCGTTGCACGAGATACTCGCGCCGGTGATGAATCCGGCCTCGTCCGATGCGAGAAAATTCACCGCGTACGCCACCTCGTCCGGAGTTCCGAGACGGCCCACCGGAATGTCCGCGATGATCTTCTTGCGGACATCCTCGGGCATGGCCATGACCATGTCGGTGGCGATGTATCCGGGGGAGATGGTGTTCACTGTCACGCCTTTCCGGGCCACTTCCTGGGCGAGCGCCATTGTGAAGCCGTGCATCCCTGCCTTGGCGGCGGCGTAGTTGGTCTGGCCGATCTGACCCCGTTGCCCGTTGATGGACGAGATATTGATCACCCGACCGAACCCGCGCTCGGTCATCCCCTGAATCACGTGACGCGTCACGTTGAAGAGGCTGTCGAGATTGGTGTTGAGCACGGTGTGCCACTGCTCGGGGGTCATCTTGCGGAAGGTGGTGTCGTACGTCACGCCCGCATTGTTTACGAGCACGGCGAGCGGACCCAGGTCGCGCTCGATCCGTTCGATCATCTGGCGGCAGCCGTCGAAGTCGGTCACGTCGGCTTCGTACGTTGCGAAGTCGTAGCCCTTGCCCTTCCAGGTCTTGCGCCAGGCGCTCGTCTTCTCCGCGCTGCGGAAGTTGGTGGCGACCTTGAACCCTGCGTCGGCCAGTCGGTGACAGATGGCCGTCCCGATGCCGCCGGTGCCGCCGGTGACGAGCGCCACGCGGCCGTTCGACTTGTGGGCCATGGCTCAGCGCTCCACGGCGAGCGCCACGCCCTGGCCGCCGCCGATGCAGAGGGTCGCCAGCCCGCGCCGGGCCTGCCGCCGCGCCATCTCGTGGAGCAACGTCACCAGCACCCGCGCGCCCGACGCTCCGATCGGGTGGCCGAGTGCGATGGCGCCGCCGTTTACGTTGACGCGCTCCGGGTCCCAGCCGATCTCGCGGTTCACTGACAGCGCCTGCGCCGCGAAGGCCTCGTTGGCCTCGATGAGGTCGAGGTCGGCCGGCTTCCAGCCCGCCTTCTCGAGACACCGGCGGGTGGCGGGGATCGGCCCCGTGCCCATGATGGCCGGGTCCACACCCGCGCTCGCGTAGGCCACCACTCGCGCGAGCGGCTTGAGCCCGAGCTCCTTGGCGCGGCTCTCGGACGTGACGATCACCGCGGCGGCGCCATCGTTGATGCCGGAGGCGTTGCCGGCCGTGACCGTGCCCGAGCTGTCGAACGCCGGCCGCAGCTTGCCCAGACCTTCGGCTGTGGTGCCCGCGCGGGGAAACTCGTCGGTGTCGAACACCACCGGGTTGCCCTTCTTCTGCGGGATTTCGACGGGGATGATCTCGTCTTTGAAGCGTCCCGCCTTCTGGGCCGCTTCCGCCCGCTGCTGCGATACCGCGGCAAAGCGGTCCTGATCTTCGCGCGAGATGCAGAACTGTTTCGCGATGTTCTCCGCAGTGACGCCCATGTGGTAGTTGTTGAAGGCGTCCCAGAGCCCGTCGGTGATCATGCTGTCCTGCAGGGCCCATTCACCCATCTTGGTCCCGAGGCGCGACTTGGGCAGCACATGCGGCGCGAGGCTCATGTTTTCCTGGCCCCCCGCGATGATCACTCCGGCGTCACCGCACCGGATCGCCTGGGCGGCGAGATGCACGGCCTTGAGCCCGCTCCCGCACACCTTGTTGATCGTCATGGACGGAGTGGACGCGGGGAGCCCCGCCTGGATCGCAGCCTGACGCGCCGGATTTTGCCCGGCACCAGCGGTAAGTACTTGGCCGAGAATGACTTCGTCAACATGCTCGGGGCGGAGGCCGCTCCGGCGGAGCAAGCCCCCGATGACCGTCGCCCCAAGACTGCTGGCCGGCATCCCCGCGAGCGCCCCGCCGAAGGAGCCGATGGCCGTGCGGCCGGCGGCGATGATGAAGACAGGTTCCATCTGGTGACCTCCTCGGCGCTTCCCGAATTGCTGCGACGCAGCAAATACTAATGCGCGCCGGCCGATCTCACCAGAGGTGTGGCCTCGGAGGGCCGCTGCCTACCGCTTGTCGAGTGGGATGTAGTCGCGCTCTCCCGGGCCAACGTAGATCTGGCGCGGCCGGGCAATCTTCTGCTCCGGGTCGCACAGCATCTCCTCCCATTGGGCCAGCCAGCCGGGAGTACGCCCGAGCGCGAAAAGCACCGTGAAGTAGTCCCGGGGATAGCCCATGGCCTCGTAGATGAGGCCGGAGTAGAAGTCCACGTTGGGATACAGCTTGCGGCTCACGAAATAGTCGTCTTCGAGCGCGATGCGCTCGAGCTCCAGCGCAATCTCGAGCCGCGGGTTGAGTCCCGTTTGCGCAAAAACCTCGTAGGCCACTCGCTTGATCAGCTTGGCGCGGGGGTCATACGACTTGTACACCCGGTGCCCGAAGCCCATGAGGCGGCCGTGGCCCTCTTTCACCGATTTGACGAACCGCCCCACGTTCCGCTTGTCGCCAATCTCATCGAGCATGGCGAGCGCCGCCTCGTTCGCGCCGCCGTGGAGCGGGCCGTAGAGCGCCGCGATGCCCGCCGACACTGCCGAGAACGGATCAACGTGGGACGAGCCCACGTCGCGCACCGCCGTGGTTGAGCAGTTCTGCTCGTGATCCGCATGGAGAATGAGCAGGATCTCGAGGGCGCGCTGCAGGACCTTATTGGGCTGGTGGTTGCCCCCGATGCTGAAGGTCATGTTCACGAAGTTCGCGATGTAGTCGCGGTCGTTCTCCGGAAATACGAACGGCAGGCCGCGGGAATGGCGGAACACGAACGCCGCGATCGTCGGCAGCTTGGCCAGGAGCCGGATGCGCTGCAGCCGCCGATTCTCGGGGTCCTGCACGTGCTTCGCGTCGGGATAGAACGTCGAAAGCGCGCCCACCGTGCCGAGCAGCATGCCCATCGGGTGCGCGTCGTACCGGAAGCCCTCGAGGAACTTGGTGACGTTCGTGTGGACGTAGGTGTGGTTGCGGACCTCTTCGGTCCAGGCGTCGAGTTGGGCCCGCGTCGGCAGCTCGCCCTCGATGAGCAGCCAGGCGACCTCGAGAAACGAGGCCTGCTCGGCGATCTGCTCGATCGGGTAGCCGCGGTAGCGCAGGATGCCGAGGTCGCCGTTGATGTAGGTGATCGCGCTGCGGCACGCCGCCGTATTCATGAACGCCGGATCGTACGACATGAGTCCGAAATCGGACTCCGACGTGCGGATCTGGCGGAGATCCATGGCGCGAATCGTCCCGTTGGTAATCGGCAGCTCGTACGTCTTGCCGGTGCGGTCGTCGGTGACGGTCAGCGTGTCTTTGGCCACGTCTAACGTCCTTTGGAGAGGTGCGGTGCTGTCGCCAGCGGCCCCGGTGGGCAAAGATATTCACGCCCGCGAGGGCGGGAAACCACGCATACATCGGGCCGCCGTGGCGGCGCCGTTCAGCGATGGTCGGTACGCGCGTCGACGCGGCGGCGCACGGCGCTCAGCTGTTGCAGCAGGTGCCGGCCGTCGGACGAGAAGCAGGGAAGCAGGTTGAGGTAGCCGGCGAGGTTTGCCACCACGGCGTAGAGCGCGAGATCGCCGAGCGGCGTGCCGAGGGCGGGCTGCCCGGACCACGACCAGTTGGCGATCACTGCCAGCGCCCCGAACAGGTTGCTGATCCCTCCGGCCGCGGAGATGAGCGGCGCGCGCCAGGCGCCGTGGACCCACTCGAAGTGGGACCGCTCCGATATTCCGAGACCCCGGTAGCCGATGGCAGCGGCATCCGCGTCGAGAAGTGCGACCGATCCCGCGAGAGGCAAGATGCCGATGCGCAGTTGGCAGCCAGCCACGACACCATCGAACACCGCCGGCCCGATGCCGAGCCGCACGCCCCAGATCCGCACCCCGAGCGCGCGGGCCATCGTGGCGTGGCCGATCTCGTGGACGTACAGTGCAATCCACGCGGCGACGTAGGCGAGAGTGAGTGGCCCGAGCACCGCGTGCACGAGCAGGTCCGGCACGTCGGGCAGCGGGTGCAGAGATGAGATCATCGACGCCAGCATGATACAGTCCGCCACTGATGCTGTCGGGAAAACGTAGGGCGGGGCCGGCTAGTTCGCGATGATCCGGCTCACAGCGCAGGCGCGGCGTGCGGCGCGCGCGGGAGCGTGACCGTGCACGTCGTCTCGAAGCCGCCACGCACGTTGTACCGCGTCGAAACGATGAGGCGCCGCGGTTCGAGCAGCCGGAACAGATCTTCGGCGATCCGCGCGGTCGCGTGCTCCTGGAAGATGCCGACGGCGCGGTAGCTCGTCACGTAATACTTGAGACTCTTGAGCTCGACGCACCGGTCCGAGGGCACGTAGCGGATGGTGAGCGCGGCAAAGTCCGGCAGGCCGCTGTACGGGCAGACCGCGCTGAACTCGCGGGTCTCGGTGACGATATCCTGCTCGGGCCCCGCGTACCCGAAGGTCTCGAGCACGCCGGCGTCGATTGCTTCGGGGCCGGTGAACGGAAGCGTTCTGCCTTCGGCGACTGCCATGATGCGCGATGCTCCTCGGGTGTGGCGTCGAATCTATCCGCGGGCGATGCCCGATTCCATCCAGGCGTGCTCGCCCCTGAGCACCTCCTGTGCCACGCGGTAGGTCTCAGTATCGTCGTTGTCGAACACCGCGCGGAAGCGGTCGTGGACGCGCCGGCGGGCGGCGCGGCTGAACACGTCGGCCAGCGCGACGGGCCCGCGGTTGGAGGGATCGCGTCGCGCCATCGCGTGCGCGCGCGAGCAGGTGGCGGTGATTGCCAGCAGCTCCGCGCCGATTTCCACGAGGCGAAACAGCACGGCCTGCCGCTTCTCGAGCCGCGGGCCGAACCGGAGCATGCAATGAAACAGCGTGCGGGCGAGCCGGCGCGACGCGCGGCCCACGAAACGCAGGTGGCTCGCGAGAGGGCCGAATTCGGAATGGCGCGGCGCCCGGTCCCAGCCGAGGTAGAGTCGCGGGTACCACGCGGCGTAGTACGCGCCTGACCGGAGCAGGGCCCGGATCTTCTGCGGGGTCGGAGCCGAAGGGTCGATGAGATCGCCGGCCACGCGGAGGTGCGTGTCCACCGCCTCGCGGGCAATGAAGAGCCGCATGATCTCGCTCGAGCCCTCGAAGATGAGATTGATGCGCATGTCTCGCATCATCCGCTCGATCGCGTCCGGCCGCTCGCCCCGGCTCCGAAGACTGTCAGCCGTCTCGTAGCCGCGGCCGCCCTTGATCTGGAGGGTGTCGTCCACCAGGCGCCAGGCGGTCTCGGTGTTCCACATCTTGGCCATCGCGGCCTCGAGGCGGATGTCGGCGTTGCCGCGGTCCGCGAGGAGGGAAGCGAGATCCGACACCGCGTCCATCGCGAAGGTGTCGGCCGCCATGCGGCCCAGCTTCTGGGCGATGGCGTCATGCCGGCCGATCGCCTGGCCCCACTGCACCCGCTCCGCCGCCCAGCGACGCGAGATCTCGACGCAACGCTTGCCCGCAGCCGCGCACGAGGCGGGGAGCGTGAGGCGGCCGGTGTTGAGCGTGACGAGCGCGAGCTTGAGCCCGCGGCCTTCGCCCCAGAGCACGTTCTCGACGGGCACGCGGACATCGTGAAAGCGAACGATGCCGTTTTCGAGCGCCTTGAGCCCCATGAAATGGAGGCGCTGCACCACTTCGACGCCCGGCCAGCCGGTTTCGACGATGAACGCGGTGATCCGGCGCGGCCCGGTGCGCGCCATCACGACCATCAGCTCGGCGATGGTGCCGTTGGTGCACCAGAGCTTCTCGCCGTTCAGCACGTAGTGGCTGCCGTCGGCGGACAGCTCGGCGGTCGTCGTCATGGCCGCGGGATCGGAGCCCACGTTCGACTCGGTAAGCGCAAAGGCCGACACGGCGCCGCGCGCAAGCCGCGGGAGATAGCGCCGCTTCTGCTCCGGCGTGCCGAAGAGTTTGAGCGGTTGCGGTACGCCGATCGACTGCGCCGCGGAGAGCAGCGCGGTGAGATTACCGTCTCGGCTCGTTACGAGGCCGATCGCGTGGGTGTAGCTCGTCTGGCTCAGCCCGAGGCCGCCGTACTCTTCGGGGATCTTGATGCCGAAGGCGCCGATCTCGCGCAGGCCCGCGATGATCTCGGGCGGAATCTTGCCCTCGCGATCGATCCGATCGCTGTCGACCTTCTCGGTGAGGAATCGCTCAAGCCGGGCCAGGAAGGGGCGAGCCTTTTCGATGTCGGCCGGGTCCTGCTCGGGGAAGGGATGCACGAGGTCGAGGCGGAACGCGCCCTCGAAGAGCTGGCGCACGAAGCTTGGCGCCTGCCACTCCTTTTCGCGCGCCGCCTCGGCGACTTCGCGCGCCTCCTGTTCGGTGGCAAGGGGCGACGCGCCGGCGGGATGGCGCGTGGGATCGGGCGGTGGCGCGATGGCATCGGTCATGAAAGGATGGTCGCGCCACGGGATTGCGGCGTCAAGCGCTCCGGTTCAGATGGTGAAGCCGAACAGCATCGCCCACGTGCGGTTCTTGAACTGGGCGTCGGTCGTGACGGTCCGAAGGCCGAAGGTCTCGCGCAGCTCGAGCCGGAGGGCCGAGCGGCGCCAGGAATATTCCAGTCCGCCGCCCACGATGGCGCCGAAGTCCACGCCGCGGATGCCTACGCCTCCAGCTGCGGAATCGCCGCAGGTGACCTGCACCACCTGGCCCGGCACCTCCGCCTGGAAATCGCAGCCGATATTGAAGGAGGCCGATCCGCCGCCGAAGATGACCGGTCGGACGTGCCGGCTGCCGACGGGAATCGCGACGCGGGCGAGGAGCGGAAAGTCGAGATAGACAAGCTGCGCGCTGATGCGGATCGGCACGCCGTCGAGCGTCCCGGTGAGTCCGCCGCCGCGCTTGGCGATGAAGAGCTCGAGTTGCGCACCGACCGGGCCGGCCACGCGCCGGTCGACGAACACTCCGAAGAGCGTGCCGTCCCGGCTCTCGTTGAGCGTTCCGCCGCCAACATCCGTGAATCCGGCCCGCGAGTAACCGAGCTGGACACCCAGTGCCACCGGTGCCGTCTGCGCCCGCGCGGCGGCGGGAGCGCCGAGAGCAGCGAGGGCCAGAACGGAGGCGAAAGCCCGCCGCGAGATGCGCACTCAGTGCCGCGCGGCGCGCCTCGCGCGCACGGCAGGCGCCGTATCGGGCGCTTGGGCGATTGCGGTTCGATCGAGATATCCGCGCTCGACAATGCGCGCCGCCAGGACATCCGCGGCGAGACTGTCGGCCGCAGGGTTCGGGTGGGGATCGTACGGCATGGCCCACCAACGTGCCCAGTTGCCGCCCTGGGCCGCTAGCACCGGGATGAGATCGACCACATCCAATCCCGCCGTGCGCCCCGTCCGGGCCACGCGATCCACGAGCTCGCGCCAAGGGTAGGTTTCGGCGGTCCAGACTCCGCGCGCGGGTGTGGGGTAAAGCAGGAGCAGGGCCGGCACGCGACGCTGCGCGGCCGAGTCGCCGATTTCGCGAAGCGCGGCGGCGAGCTGCGTCCATGCGACGCCGGCCGTGTCGTAGCGCGGCGTGTATCCCTCCGGCCGGGCGAGCCATGCCTCCGCCCGGCGCTCGAGCAGGAAGAGCAGCGCGCTGTGGCGGATCGCGCCCTCGCTCAGCCGTGGAGGAAGGAGGGAGACGTCGCGATCCTGGGTCGTCTCGAAGTTCGGACCGCTCACCGCCGCGTCATTCAAGGTGTACTGCACGATGATGAGATCCGGTTGCCACTGCCAGCCGAACCGGCGGAGCAGCTCGGCCTCGTTTGCGGTGCTCCATCCCTTCTGGCCGGTGTTCACCACCTCGACCGGCCGCCCGAGCCGGTGCGTGAGGCGACGCTCGAGCGCCGCGGGCCAGGTGTCTTCCGTGCGCGCGATCTTGTCGCCCCAGGTGAACGAATCGCCGAATGCGAGCACGCGCAGCACGCCAGGTCGGCGCGCCAGCCGCTCGTAGGGTGATCGCATGTTGAAGAGATTGCTCCGCCAGATCCCATCGTAGCGGGTGTTCCAGGCCATGAGCTCGGAGGGCGCGCCGAGCCGTGCGGCGTATACGTGTCCGAGCAGGAACTCGAGCGCGCCGCCGCCGATCAGCATGGCAAGGCCGGTGAGAATGATGCCGCCGAGCAGACCGTGCACGCGCGCAGGGCCGCCGCGCAACGCGGCGAGCATCACACCGGCGCCAAGCAGGGCCGTGAGGAGCAGCGCCCCCGAGACGCTAAACAGGAACGCGGTGACGATAATCAGGCCCGCCGCGAGTATCAGCGCGACGCGCGGCGCACGGGTCCGCATGGCCTCACTCAACTCCTTCGCCGCGCGGTCGGCCCAGGTGCGCGACGCAAGGAGTAACGCACCCGGTGCGAGGACGACGAGCAGAAGGGTCGCCACGGCGAGGGAGCCCGGCGGCGGGGTGGTGAAGCAGAGGACGGCGAGCACCACCCAGGCAAGGCGAAGCTCAGTGGCCGTAAGCGGCACGGCGGGTTCCTCTCCAGGGGCGGCCGGAATCTGTCCGGCGCGCTCCCGCCCCACAAGCCGGCGAGCGGCTACGCGCTCCGCCGCGCGAGCACCAGCTCCGGCTCGACGCTCGGCGACGCGCCGAGGTAGGCGGCGCGGGTGGCGGCATTGGAGGCATCCGCGCCCTTCGGCGCCACCTTGCGGAAGAACGTGCGGAAGTGCTCCCACTCGACCAGCAGGCGGCGCGCGCGCGGGCTCGTGGTCTTCTCCTCGTGCTCACGGATGAGCGCGAGGAGCAACTCCTCGTCCTCGGCGTCGAGTGAAACCAGATCCACCATGTCGGGATTCACGCGATCCTTGAGTGTGCCGGCCTCGTCCAGCGCGTAGGCCATGCCGTTGGACATGCCGGCGCCGAGATTGCGCCCGGCCCGGCCGAGCACGACGATGATGCCGCCGGTCATGTACTCGCAGCAGTGATTGCCTGCGCCCTCGATCACCGCGACGGCTCCCGAATTCCGCACGCCGAAGCGGTCGCCGGCCTGACCCGCGGCGAAGAGCTTGCCACCGGTGGCGCCGTAGAGCACGGTGTTCCCGAGGATCAGGTTCTCATGCGTCGCGTCGGCGTACGCGGCGCGGCGGTATGGGCGCAAGGTGATTTCGCCGCCCGAAAGCCCCTTGCCGACGTAGTCGTTCGCCTCCCCTTCGAGCTCCAGGTGCATGCCCGGCGTCAGAAACGCGCCGAAGCTCTGTCCTGCGGTGCCGGTGAAGCGAAGGCGGATACGTCCGTCCGGCAACCCGGCATCGCCCCACCGCTCGGCGATGTGGCCAGCCACGCGGGCGCCGACAGTGAGGTGATGGTTGCGGATCGGGTAGGTGCCGGAGAACGGCAGGCCGCTCTCGAGATACGGTGCCAACTCTTCCAGGATCTCGTCGTCCAGGCAGCGCATGCCCGGGCGGTCGTTTCGTTCCGCGGTCCGGTGGAGCGCCATGCCGGGCAATGTGGGCGAGGGCGCGAGCAGCATCGAGAGGTCGAGCATCTGCGCGCGGGGCAGCTCCGGGTGCTCGACCCGCGCGAGCAGGTCGGTGCGGCCGATGATGTCGTCGAGGCGGCGGAAGCCCATTTCCGCCAGGATCTGCCGCACATCTTCCGCCAGCAGCGTGAAGTACGCGATCGCCTGCTCAGCCGTGCCCTTGAACTTGGCGCGGAGATCGGGGCGCTGCGTGGCGACGCCGGTCGGGCAGGTGTTCAGATGACACTGCCGCGCCATCGCGCAACCGATCGCCACGAGCGCCGCCGTGCCGAAGCCGAATGCCTCGGCGCCGAGCAGCGCGCCGATCACCACGTCGCGCCCCGTCTTGAAGCCACCGTCGGTACGCACCTCGATCCGCCCCCGCAGACCGTTCGCGAGCAGTGTGTGCTGCGCTTCGGCGAGGCCCAGCTCCCATGGCGCGCCCGCGTGCTTGATCGAGGAGAGCGGAGAGGCGCCGGTGCCGCCGTTATGTCCCGCGATGAGCACGTAATCCGCATAGGCCTTGGCGACGCCCGCGGCCACGGTTCCGACGCCGGCTTCAGAGACGAGCTTGACGCCCACCCGCGCGTGCGGGTTTACCGTCTTGAGGTCGTGGATGAGCTGGGCCAGGTCCTCGATCGAGTAGATGTCGTGGTGCGGCGGCGGCGAAATGAGCTGAATGCCGGCGACGGCATGGCGCAGCCGCGCGATCAGCTCGGTCACCTTGTGCGCCGGCAGTTGTCCGCCCTCGCCCGGTTTGGCGCCCTGCACGATCTTGATCTCCAGCTCCTCGGCGCGCATCAGATATTCGGCGGTGACGCCAAAGCGCGCGGATGCCACCTGCTTGATCCGGTTGTCGAGCCGATCGCCGTTCGGGAGCACCCGATAGTTCGCCGGATCCTCGCCGCCCTCGCCCGAGTTCGACTTGGCACCCATGCGATTCATCGCGACGGAGAGAACGGCGTGCGCTTCGGGCGAGAGCGCGCCAAGGCTCATGGCCGACGAAATGAAGCGGCGCCGGATCGCCTCGGCCGGCTCGACCTCGTCGATGGGCACCGGAGTTCCGGTCCGGATGGCGAGCAGATCACGCGGGCCGGCGGGGCGTCGCACCACGTTCTTTGCCAGAAAGTTGCCGTACGCGTCCGCGGTGCCCGCCTTCACCGCCTGCTGGAGCGCGACCACGATGGGCGGCGCCCAGCCGTGGTCCTCGCCCTCCTTGCGGAAGCGTACCCGGCCGTGGTCGGGCAGGCTGCCGGCGGGCTCGGCCTCCTCGCCGTACGCGTCGGCGTGACGGGCAAGGACGTCTTCCGCGATTTCGGTGAAGCCGATTCCTCCGATGGGCGAGGCAGTACCGGCGAAACAGGTGTCGATCACCTCGGCGCCCAGGCCGAGCGCCTCGAAGATCTGGGCGCCGCAGTACGACGACAGGGTCGAGATGCCCATCTTCGAGAGAATTTTGAGCAGGCCCTTCTCCGCCGCCGTGCGGAACCGCAGCCGCGCTTCCTCGGGCGTGGGGCGGAGCGCGTCGGTATGCTCGCGGCGGCGCTCGGGGGCGCCTTCTCGCGTGGCTTCGCCGAAGAGCCCGCCGATGCTCGCGAGCGCGAGCCACGGATGCACCGACTCGGCGCCGTAGCCGATCAGCGCGGCAAAGTGGTGGATGTCGAGCGCATCGCCCACTTCGGCCACGATGCCAACGCGGGCGCGAAGTCCGCGCTCCACCAGGTGGTGGCGCACGGCGCCGATGGCGAGGAGCATCGGGATGGGTGCGCGGCGCGCGCCAACGCTCCGGTCGCTCACGACGAGGATGCGGGCGCCACGCCGCACCGCGCGCTCGGCGGCGCGACGGAGGTTGATGAGTGCGGGACGCAGCCCGTCCGGGCCCGCGGCCGGATCCCAGACGGCGTCGATGGTGACGGCCGAGAAGCCGGCGACGTTGCGGAGCGCGGCCATTTCTTCCGGCAGGAGGATCGGATGCTCGATGCGCAGCATGCGCGCGTAGCTGGGCCGCTCGAGCAGGGGCGAACCGCGCCGCCCGAGATGCATGCGCAGTGACATGACCATCGACTCGCGGAGCGAATCGATCGGCGGGTTGGTGACCTGTGCAAAGCGCTGGCGGAAGTAGGCGTACATGCCGTGCGGAATCCGGGAGAGCGGGGGGATCGGCGTATCGTCGCCCATGCTCCACACCGCATCGCTGCCGGTGCCGCCCATCGGCTCCAGGACGTGGCGCAGGTCCTCGAACCCGTAGCCGAAAGCGCGCTGCAGCCGGCCGAGCGTTTCGGGCGCCGGGTCCGGCGCTACCTTCGACGGGTCAGGCTCGAGCTGCGCCATGTAGCGGGCCACCCAGCGCGCGTACGGCCGGCGCCCGGCGACCTCGAGCTTCGCGTCGATGTTGCGCACCACCTCGCCGCGAGCGGTGTCGACCAGCAGCACCTCGCCCGGCCCCACCTTCCCGCTCTCCACCACCTCGCGCGGGTCGAGATCGACGAGCCCCACCTCCGAGCCGGCGGCGACGAGCCCGTCGCGCCGAATCTTGTAGCGGCAGGGGCGAAGCCCATTGCGGTCCACGACTGCACCGGCGAGCACGCCGTCGGTGAATGCCACAGCGGCGGGACCGTCCCACGGCTCGTGCACGCACTGGTGATACTCGTAGAAGGCCTGAATCGATGGGTGCAGATCCGAGTACTTCTCCCATGCCTGCGGGATCATCATCATCAGCGTGTGCACCGGATCGCGGCCCGAGCGCACGAACAACTCCATCGCGTTGTCGAGGCTCGCCGAGTCGCTTCCCGCGGCCCAGATCGCATCGCGGATACGCTCGACCCTGGTGCCCCAGAGCGGCGAGTCCAGCATCGGCTGGCGCATGGCCATCGCATTGCGGTTGCCCCAGAGGGTGTTGATCTCGCCGTTGTGGGCGATGAGGCGGAACGGCTGCGCAAGCGGCCAGCTGGGCAGCGTGTTGGTGGAGTAGCGCTGGTGGAATACCGCGACCGCGCTTTCGTACTCCGGATAGCGGAAGTCGGTGTAGAACGCGGGCAACTGGGTGCCGGTGAGGAGCGCCTTGTACACGACGGTGCGACAGGAGAGCGAGCAGACGTAGAAGCCGTCGAGCCCGGCCTCGTCTGCGCGGCGCTCCATCTCGCGGCGCGCGAGATAGAGGGCGCGCTCCCACGCCTCATCGTCGCTCACCCCGGCCGGCATGCCGAGAAACGCCTGGCGGATCACGGGCAAGGAGGCGCGCGCGGTGGGCCCGAGCGCCGCGGGGTTCACGGGCACGTCGCGCCAGCCGAGGAAGGGAATGCCGTCCGCGGCGAAAACGGCCTCGACCAGCGCGTTGGCGCATGCGAGCGCGCCTGGTTCTGCGGGGAGAAAGAAGGCGCCGACGCCGAACGGCCGGCCCGGCTGAAGCCGGAGCCCCAGGCGATAGGCGTCGCGGAAAAACAGCCGGTGGGGAATCTGAGTCAGGAGGCCGGCGCCGTCGCCCGAGTTGTCGGTAGACGCGGCACCGCGGTGCGCCACCCGGGCCACGGCCTCCAGCGCCATGGCGACGACTTCGTGCGAGCGGAGGCCTGAGGCCCGCGCGATGAAACCGGTGCCGCAGGCGTCCCGCTCGCGATAGGGATCGAGCGCGGGGCCGCGCCGCGCAGCGTGTGCGGCGGCGTCCGCACCGCAGTTCGCGCCTGCGCTCGCCACCGCCGTGGCGCGGCGACGTCGGGAATCGGCCGGACGGATCCGCTGCCCATGTTCGGCCATGCTGCCTCCAGAGTGGTGGCGCCCGGCCGGCCGGAGAGGCCGGAGTCGAGCGCAACAAAAAGGCCCGCTCGATCGGGAGCGGGCCGGGTGGTTCGCGTACGCGCGCTATCGCGACCCGGCCGCCCCCGCAATGCGGGCGAGCGTAAGCTTGACGACCGGAATTCGGGCGAGCGGCGCAATCATATGCACGCAATCTTATGCAAGGCCGGGATCGCGTCAAGGCGGCCGGGGCACCTCTTGACATCGCCCCGCACCGGATTGTAGTCTCCCACACTCAAGTTTATGCAGGCACCGGAACCACCAGCATCGGACGCCTCGTGATCGGCAACCTCGCGCTTCTCGTCCTTGGCATTCTGCTCCTCGGGCTTATCCGGGAGCGGCGGGTTCGCGGCGTGCCGGTCGAGACAGCGTAGCAGCACAGCGTCTCAGACGACTCAACCAGGCGCCGCGGACCTCAGGGTTCGCGGCGCCGCGCATTTCGGAGCCCAGCCGATGGAGCCGCACATGGTGAAAGACGTGATCATCTTCGACACGACCTTGCGGGACGGGGAGCAGGCGCCGGGCAACAGTCTCGCGCCGGAGGAGAAGCTCCGGCTCGCGCGCCAGCTCGACGCCCTTGGCGTGGACGTGATCGAGACCGGCTTCCCGGCGGCCTCGGAGGGCGACTTCCGCAGCGTGCGCGACATCGTGGCGGAGGTCCGGCGCCCGGTGCTCGCGGCGCTGGCTCGGTGCACCGAGCGGGACATCGACCTCGCCGGCGACGCGCTCCACGGCGCTGAGCGGGCCCGGCTGCACGTCTTTCTCTCCACCTCCGACCTGCACCTGCGGGAAAAGCTCAGGGTGAGCCGCGACGAGGCGCTCGCGATGGTGCGCGCGGGCGTCCGGCGCGCGCTCCGGTACACCGACGACGTGGAGTTCTCCGCCGAGGACGCGAGCCGCACCGATCCAGACTTCCTGTGCCGTGTGGTCGAGTTGGCCATCGCCGAGGGCGCCACGACGATCAACCTGCCCGATACCGTGGGCTATGCCACGCCGGCCGAATACGGCGCCATGTTCCGCTCGGTGCGGGAGCGGGCGCCGGGCGCTGACCGCGTCACCTTCAGCGCGCACTGCCACGACGACCTGGGCCTCGCCGTCGCCAACTCCATCGCCGCAATCCAGGCGGGGTGCGGCCAGGTCGAGTGCACCATCAACGGCATCGGCGAGCGGGCCGGCAACGCGGCGCTCGAGGAGATCGTGATCGCCGGGCTGATTCGCCCGCAGCTCGGCTTCCGCACCAACATCGTGACGCAGGAGATCTATCGGACGAGCCAGCTCCTCTCGTACCTCACCGGCGTCTTCCCCCAGCCGAACAAGGCCGTGGTGGGCCGGAACGCCTTTGCGCACGAGTCCGGCATCCACCAGCACGGGATGCTGCGCAATGGACAGACCTACGAGATCATCCGGCCGGAGATGGTCGGCATTCCCAAGTGCACGCTCATTCTTGGCAAGCACTCGGGCCGGCACGCATTGGAGCAGCGCTACCGCGAGCTGGGGTACGATCTCGGCGACGCCAAGCTCAACGACATCTACGCGCAATTCACCGCGCTGGCCGACCGGAAGCGCGAAATCCTGGACGAGGATCTCCTCGCGTTGCTCCACGAATCGTTTCACGACGCGCCGGAAGAGTACCAGTTGGTGCATCTCCGGGTCGTGTGCGGCAGCGTTCCGGCGAGCGCCGAGGTGCGGCTCACCGGCCCATGGGCGGGGGAGCGCGCGTCCACCGGCACGGGCGACGGCCCGATCGCCGCGGCCTTCACCGCGATCAGCGAAATCCTCGAGCGCCCGGTGGAGGTGATCAGCCTGCAGCTCCGCTCGGTGACCCCGGGGCGCGATAGCGTGGGGCAGGTCTTCCTGCAGGCGCGGGTGGACGGCAAGTCGTTGAGCGGCCAGGGGGCGTCGACCGACGTGGTCGAGGCGAGTGCGCGCGCGCTCATCCATGCCCTCAACAAGGCGCGCCACGCGGACCGGCTCGAGGCGACGGCGCTCAATTCCTCCTACTTGTGGGGCGTGTGATGGGTGAGCCGAATACGGGCGCACCGCTCACCGGTGCGCAGATCCTCTGCCGGGTGCTCGAGGAGGAGGGCGTGGAGTTGCTCTTCGGCTATCCGGGCGGCGCCATCATGCCGTTCTACCATGCGCTGCCCGAGTTCCCCGGTCTCCGGCACGTGCTGGTGCGGCACGAGCAGGCGGCCGCGCACGCCGCCGACGGCTACGCGCGCGCGAGCGGCCGCCCCGGCGTGTGCGTCGCCACATCGGGCCCGGGCGCGACGAACCTCGTGACCGGGCTTGCGACTGCGCATATGGACAACTCGCCGGTTGTCGCGCTCACGGGCCAGGTACCCCGCGCCATGATCGGCCGCGACGCATTTCAGGAAACCGACATCATCGGAATCACCCAGCCGATCACCAAGCACAGCGCCCTGGTGGGCGATGTCTCCGAGTTGGCGGACACCGTGCGCGAGGCGTTCGCGGTGGCGCGCGAGGGGCGCCCGGGGCCGGTGCTCGTTGACGTGCCGAAGGACGTACAGAGCCAGAAGGCGATGTATTCGGGATGCCCCCGCTCTGACGCGCGCCCCGGCCGGAGCGGCGCCAAGCCGACGCCCGCGCGGTGGCTCGACCAGCCGCGTGAGGCCGGGCTGCGCCATGCGGCATGGCTCATCGCCGAGGCGAGGAGGCCCCTCATCCTGGCGGGCCACGGCATTCTGCTGAGCGGCGCGTACGCCGAGCTGCGGCGGCTCGCCGAGCTCACCGGCATCCCGGTCATCACCACGCTCCTCGGCATCAGCGGCTTCCCCGAGGCGCACCCGCTGCACCTTGGCATGCCGGGGATGCACGGCGAGGTTCACGTGAACCGCGCCATCCAGCACGCCGACCTGCTCATCGGCGTGGGCCTCCGGTTCGATGACCGGGTCACCGGCAACACGGCGCAGTTCGCGCCCCGTGCCAAGATCGTGCACATCGATCTGGATCCGGCGGAGATCGGGAAGAATGTCCCGGTGACGCTCGGCATCGTGGGCGATGCCCGCGAGGTGCTGGCGCAGCTGGTGGATGCGGTGCGCCCGCGCGCATGCGACGCATGGCACGCCGAGATCGCGGGCTTCGCGACCAACCGCAGGGAGCAGTATCGGGGCGATCTCTCACCCGAGTCGATCCTCCGCACGCTCGATGACGTCACCGCCGGCCGCTGTACCGTCGTATCCGACGTGGGGCAGCATCAGATGTGGGTGGCCAAGCTCTTTCCCTACCAGCAGCCCAATTCGCACATCACGTCGGGCGGGCTCGGCACGATGGGCTTCGCGGTCCCGGCGGCGATGGGCGTCCACTGCGCGCGGCCCGGTGAGCCGGTGTGGGCGATTTCGGGCGACGGTGGATTTCAGATGAACATGCAGGAGATGGCGACGATGGTGCAGGAGAAGATCCCGGTGAAGATGGCGATCTTCAACAACGGCTATCTCGGCATGGTGCGGCAGTGGCAGCAGTTCTTCCATGGGCGCCGCTACTCCGCGACGCCGATCTGGAGCCCCGACTACGTGAAGCTGGCCGAGGCATACGGCATTGCGGGCTGGCGGGTGGAGGATGCGTCCTGCACGGAGGAGGCGCTCGGCCGCGCCATGCGGCACGACGGACCTACGGTAGTCGAGTTCCTGATCGAGCAGGAGGCAAACGTTTTCCCGATGATTCCGCCGGGAGCGTCCCTCTCGGAGCCGATCGAAGCCGAGCCGGCGCCCACGCCGGCCGCGGAACCGCCGCTCGTCTCCGCATGATGCCGGCGCAGACGCTCTCGGTGCTGGCCGACCAGGAGCTGGTGACGCTCAACCGGGCCGTCGGAATGCTCCGGCGGCGCAACCTTCCAATCACGAGCATCGCGGTGGGGTCGAGCGCCACGCCCGGTGTTGCGAGGCTTACGATCATGTTAGAGACCGACGAGGCGACCGCGGACCGGATGGCGCGCCAGCTCCACAAGGTTGTGGGCGTGCATGAGGCCGTCGCTTATCCGGCGCGCGAGGGCATTGCACGCGAGCTGGCGCTGGTCAAGGTGCGGGTGGCACCGCGCCGCTATGCGGAGCTCCTCGACGTGGCGCTCCTCTACAAGGCGACCATCGCCGACGAGTCGGCCGACTCGATCATTTTCGAGGTGAGCGGCTCGGACGCATTCGTGCTTTCGTTCCTGCGTGCGCTGGAGCGGTTTGAGGTGCTCGAGCTCGCGCGCAGCGGGGCCGTCGCGCTCGAGCGCGACGCCACCCCCGGCATCCCTCTTCCCATGTCTTCGGAGACGGTATCATGAACGCCCCCGCGCCGTCGGTGCGAGTCTACTACGATCGGGACGCGGACCGCGCCCGACTCGCCGGCCGCCGCTTTGCGGTGATCGGGTTCGGCAGTCAGGGTCATGCCCACGCGCTCAACCTGCGGGAGAGCGGGGCGAAGGTCGTCGTGGGGCTTCGGCCCGGCGGCGAATCCTGGGCGCGCGCGCAGGCAGCCGGCCTCGATGTGCGGCCTGTCGCCGAGGCCGCCGCGGCGGCCGACACCATCGTGCTGCTCGTGCCCGACCAGGACATGCGGGCGATCTACGAGCGCGACGTGGCTCCCGGCATGCGTTCCGGCGACACGCTGATGTTCGCCCACGGGTTCAACATCCACTACGGCGAGATCGTGCCGCCGGAGGGCGTCGATGTGTCGATGGTGGCGCCCAAATCGCCGGGGCATCTCGTGCGGAGCGAGTTCGAGGCAGGACGCGGGGTACCGGGGCTCGTCGCAGTCCATCAGGACGCGAGCGGGCAGGCGCTCGCCAACGCGCTGGCGTACGCATCGGGCATCGGCTGCACTCGCGCCGGCGTGATCGAGACGAGCTTCCGCGAGGAAACGGAGACCGACCTTTTCGGCGAGCAGGCGGTGCTCTGTGGCGGCGCCACCGCGCTCATCAAGGCCGGGTTCGAGACGCTGGTCGCGGCGGGCTACTCGCCCGAAATGGCGTACTTCGAATGTCTCCACGAGCTCAAGCTCATCGTCGACCTGATGTATCGGGGCGGCATGCAGTTCATGCGCTACTCGATCAGCGACACGGCCGAGTACGGCGACTACACCCGCGGGCCGCGGCTCATCACCGATGAGACCCGGGCCGAGATGCAGCGCATCCTCGGCGAAATCCAGGATGGGCGCTTCGCCCGCGAGTGGCTCGCGGAGAATCGCGCGGGGCGGCGCAACTTCGATCGCATGCGGCAGGAAGACCGCGATCACACCATCGAGGTGGTGGGCGAGAAGCTCCGGGCGATGATGCCGTGGTCGGAGGAAGGGAAGGCGGCGGATCGGTCAAACGCGCCGACGGCCGGTGCGGCGGATGCCGCGCCGCACACCGGCGGCGCCGCCGACCGCCAGACCGCCCGCCCGGCCGATCGCGTCACCGCCTCGCGATGACCGCCCGGACGCTGTTCGAGAAGGTCTGGGCTCCGCACGTCGTGCATCAGCCGGCCGACGGCCCGGCGTTGCTCTACATCGATCTGCACCTGGTGCACGAGGTCACCTCACCGCAGGCGTTCGACGGGCTCCGGCTCGCCGGGCGCCGGGTACGGCGGCCCGAACGTACGCTCGCGACGGTCGACCACAACATTTCGACCGGCGACCGCAGCTTGCCGATTGCCGATCCCGTGTCCGCTCGCCAGGTCTCCGCGCTGGAGCGGAACGCGCGCGAGTTCGCGGTCGAGCTGTTCGGGCTCGGCTCCCCGGGGCAGGGCATCGTGCACGTGATCGGCCCCGAGATGGGCGCCACGCAGCCCGGGATGACGATCGTCTGCGGCGACTCGCATACGTCGACCCACGGCGCGTTCGGCGCGCTCGCCTTCGGCATCGGCACGAGCGAGGTCGAGCACGTGCTCGCCACCCAGTGCCTGGTGCAGGCGCGGCCACGCACGATGGAGGTGCGTTTCACCGGGCGGCCCGCTGCCGGCGTTACGGCGAAGGATCTGATCCTCGCGCTCATCGGGACGATCGGCACCGGCGGCGCGGCTGGGTACGTGATCGAGTACACCGGCGACGCGGTCCGCGCGCTCTCGATGGAAGGCCGGATGACCGTGTGCAACATGTCGATCGAGGCGGGCGCGCGCGCCGGCATGATCGCGCCGGATGACGTGACGTTCGCATGGCTCGAAGGGCGGGCCCGCGCTCCCGGCGGTACTGCGTGGCGCGAGGCCGTGGCCGAGTGGCGCGAGCTCGCGACCGATGCCGGTGCGCGCTACGACCGCGTAGTCGAGCTCGACACGAGGGCGCTCGCGCCGCAGGTCACCTGGGGCACCAACCCCGGCATGGTCGGAGACATCACGGCCCGGGTGCCGAGCCCCGATGCGTTCGCCGCGGAGGGCGACCGCAGGGCCGTCGAGCGCGCGCTCGAATACATGGGGCTCGCCCCCGGCACGCCGCTCGAGGGCGTGCCGGTCGATCGCGTCTTCGTCGGCTCCTGCACCAACGGACGGCTGGACGATCTGCGAGCCGCCGCGCGCGTTATCGAGGGCCGCAGGGTGGCACCCGGCGTCCGGGCGATGGCCGTACCCGGCTCGATGCGGATCAAGACGGACGCCGAGCGCGAGGGACTTGACCGGATCTTCCGGGCGGCGGGCTTCGAGTGGCGCAACGCGGGCTGCTCGATGTGCCTCGGCATGAATGACGACGTGTTGGGGGTCGGCGAGCGCTGCGCATCGACGTCCAACCGCAACTTCGAGGGACGGCAGGGCAAGGGCGGCCGGACCCACCTGATGAGCCCCGAGATGGCCGCCGCGGCCGCCATTGCTGGCGCGCTTACCGACGTGCGGGAGCTCCTGGCATGAGGCCATTTACCGTGCACACCGGGCGCGCGGCGGCACTGCCGCGCGTGAACGTCGACACCGATCAGATCATTCCGAAGCAGTTCCTGAAGCGCGTCGAGCGCACCGGATTCGGCGAGTTCCTGTTCAACGATTGGCGGCATCGCCCGGATGGCACGCCCGACCCGGCATTCGAGCTGAACCACCCGCGTGCGCGAGGCGCCACCATCCTCGTCGCGGGTGAGAACTTCGGCTGCGGGTCGAGCCGCGAGCATGCCCCGTGGGCGCTCGGCGAATATGGTTTCCGCGCTATCCTCGCGCCTTCGTTCGCCGACATCTTCTACAACAACTGCTGCCAGAACGGGCTGCTCCCGGTGCGACTCACGCCGGAGGAGATCGCAACGCTCCTCGCCAGGGCTGCCGCGCCCGCTGCCGCGGGCGGCTACACCGTCACGGTGGATCTCGAGGCGTGCCGTGTCACCGACCCGACCGGCTTCGTAGCCGATTTCGCGATGGATCCGTATCGCCGAGGAATGCTGCTCGCGGGGCTTGACGAGATCGGGATGACGCTCAGGGAGGAGCCGCGGATCGCCGCGTACGAGCGGCGGCTCGTCAGCGCGCAGAATCAGACGTGACGTCGTCCCCGCGCGTAGAGCAGCGCGCCGGTGCCCACCACGATGGACGTTGCCACGGCGATCTTCACCACCGTGAGCGTCGGGTGCGGATCGTCGGCCGCGGGAATGAACGAGAGCACGATCGACCCGGCCGTGACCAGGAATCCGAGCCCGCCCAGCACCCGTGCCACTCCCGATCCGCCGGGCACGCGCTGTGTGCCCGGCGGGGCCGGTACGCTCTGCACCCGGATGAGCGAGGCGAACATGAAAAGGTAGGGAATGAAGAACGAGATCACGCCCATGCTCACCAGGAAATCATAGGCGTTCTTGACCGAGGCCCCCGCCTGCCCGAGCACCGCAAAGCAACCGGCGACCACGGCCTGGACCAGCATCGCCACGTACGGCGTGGCCCATTTGGGGTGGAGGCGCCCGAACACCGGTGGCAGGTAACTGTCGATGCCGGCCACGAACGGGAGCCGCGCGGTCGACGCCGTCCACGCACCCACCCCGCCGATGCTGCCGATCGTGATGAGCAACGCCACGACAGGCGCGATACCCGCCACGCCGCCGCGCCGGGCCGTCTGCTGCACCGCCTGCATGATCCCTTGCAGCCCCGTGGCCTCGCCGGGCGGAAGCGCGAGCACGATGGCCAGCGTGCCGAGGATGTAGATGGCGGCTATCATCACGCCGGCGATCACGATGGCGCGCGGCACGGTGCGCCGAGCGTCGTGGATCTCCTCGCTCATGAGCGACGCCGACTCGAGGCCGCCGAAGCCGAAGGCGAGCGTGGACCAGAAGACCAGGTCCTTCAACCGAAAGCTGGGCGCGAGCGTGTGCGGGTTGATCGGCGCGGCGGCGCCGAAATGGATCCACGCGAATCCGCCCAGCACGACCAGAATCGCGACCGGAATCCAGGTGCCGAACGCGCCGGCATTCTGCAGCCACTTGCCGACATCAAGGCCGATCAGGTTGAGCCCCACGGCAACGGCGAGCATCACCAGCGACGCGATGATGAAGTACGTCGCCGAGCCGGACAGCGCCTGCCAACTGGCGCCGCCGATGAAGAGCGCGTTGCCGGCGGCGAAGTAAAGCAAGCCGGGGAAGTAGACGAGGTTGCTGGTCCAGTACATCCAGCCGGTGAGGAAGCCCGCGAAGTCACCGAATGCGCGCTTGCTCCAGACGTAAATGCCGCCCTGTTCCGGATAGCGGGACGAGAGCTCGATGACGGTGAACGCGTGCGGGATGAAGAACGTGAGTCCGGCGATGAACCATACTACGAGCGAGCTCGGCCCGGCCGCCGCGGCGACCGCGATCCAGCGCGGGCCGACGACCGCCGCGATGAAGAAGAGCACGACGTCGCTCAGCCCCATCACGCGGCGGAGGCCGCGCTTGGCCTGGACGGAGGCGTCGGCGGACGTCGCGATCGGCGACGGGAGCGGCTCGCGTGCGGCGTCCGCGCTCATCGATGGGTCACACCAACGTCGGGCGCCGTCGTATGGGCTGCATGGAAGGAGAGGGAATGGACCCGCGCAATATAACCTGGCGGCGGTGGACCACCGCCGGTCGCTGCAGCCAGCACGGCGCTGCATGAGCACCTGCACCATCGCCGTGCTCCCCGGCGACGGCATCGGGCCCGAGGTGACGGCGGAGGCCGTTCGGGTGCTCCGGGCCGTGGCGGAACTGTTCGATCATCGATTCGAGACGCCCGAATTCCCGATCGGCGCGCGCGCGTACCGTGAGCTTGGCGACCCCTTCCCGCCGGCCACGCGGGCCGCCGTCGGGGATGCGGATGCCGTGCTCCTCGGCGCCGTCGGCGATCCGGCGATGGACCAGGCGCCACGCCAGCATCGGCCCGAGGCCGGGCTCCTGGCACTGCGCAAGTCGCTCGGCGCCTTTGCCAACCTGCGGCCGGTGGCGGTGCACCCGGGGCTCGCGCACGCCTCGCCGCTCCGGCCCGAGCGACTCGCCGGCGTCGACCTGCTGATCGTGCGTGAGCTCACCGGCGGACTCTACTACGGAGAGCCTCGCGGGCGCGACGATGTCGCCGCAGTCAACACGCTGCGCTACACGGTCGGGGAGATCGAGCGGGTGGCGCGCGTCGCATTCGAGGCCGCGCGGACCCGCCGGCGCCAGGTGACCTCCGTCGACAAGGCCAACGTGCTCGAGGTTTCCCAGCTCTGGCGCGAAACCCTGACCCGCATCGGAGCCGAGTATCCCGACGTGAGGCTGGAGCACCTCTACGTGGACTTTGCCGCGATGCGGCTCGTGGCGCAGCCGGCCGCCATCGACGTGCTGGTCACAGAGAACATGTTCGGCGACATCCTGAGCGACGAGGCCGCGGTGCTCGCCGGCTCCCTCGGTCTCCTGCCGTCGGCATCGCTCGGCGGCGGCGCGGGCCTGTTCGAGCCGGTCCACGGCTCCGCGCCTGACATTGCGGGAACGGGCATCGCCAATCCGATCGGAGCGATCGCGTCGGCGGCGCTGCTGCTTCGTCACGGCCTCGGCCTGACCGAAGCGGCGGACCTGGTAGAGGGCGCCATCCGGCGGGTTCTCGACGAGGGTGTCCGCACCCGCGACCTCGCGCGCCCAGGCGAGCCGAGCGTCGGCACGCGTGAGTTCGGCGCGCTGGTTGTACGGGCTTTGATTGCGCCGGCGGCTGCAAAGAGCGGCCGATCCGTCGCGAAGTAGCTAGAAAGGATCGCGCGCGAGGCCGGCGCGTTTCGATGGGTTAGAGATCGGTCACCGCGCCGAGGCTCGCGCTCGAGACCTGCCGGGCATACTTGTGCAGCACACCCGCGCGGTAGCGCGGCGCGGGCGCGCGCCACTCGGCGCGCCGTTGCGCCAGAACCTCGTCCGACAACTCGAGGTGTAGCAACCGGCGCTCGGCGTCGATCGTGATCGGGTCGCCATCGTGCACCAGCGCGATGGCACCGCCGACCGCGGCTTCGGGCGCGACGTGGCCCACCACCATCCCGTACGTCCCTCCTGAGAAGCGCCCATCGGTGATGAGCCCGACGCTGTCGCCGAGCCCGGCGCCGATGATGGCGGACGTGGGCGCCAGCATTTCCCGCATGCCGGGGCCGCCGCGCGGGCCCTCGTAGCGGATCACGAGGACGTCGCCGGGGCGAATGCTCCCGGCCAGAATCGCCTCGAGGCACGTTTCCTCGGATTCGAACACGCGGGCGGGGCCGGTCATGCGCGGCGTCTTGACGCCCGTGATCTTGGCGACGGCGCCTTCGGTCGCGAGGTTGCCTCGCAGGATTGCGAGGTGCCCCTGCGGGTACACCGGGCGGCGCCACGGCCGGACCACCTCCTGCTCCGCCGGCGGCTCGTCGGGCACGTCGCGCAGCACCTGCGCCACCGTTTCGCCGGTGATGGTAAGCGCGTCGCCGTGCAGCAGGCCGTGCGCCAGCAGCATCCGCGTCACCTGCGGCACGCCGCCGGCCCGGTGCAGATCGGTCGCGACGAACCGGCCCGACGGCTTGAGATCGGCAAGCACCGGCACGCGTGCGCGGATGGTCTCGAAATCGTCGAGGGTGAGCGGCACCTCGGCCGCGCGCGCCATGGCGAGCAGGTGCAGCACCGCGTTGGTCGAGCCGCCGAGCGCCATCACCACGCTGATTCCGTTCTCGAAAGCCTTCCGGGTGAGGATCTGCCGGGGGAGCAACTGGCGGCGGACGGCCGTCATCAGCACTTCGCCCGAGCGAGCGGCGCTCTCTTCCTTTTCGACGTCCTCGGCGGCCATGGTGGATGAGCCCGGGAGGCTCATGCCCATGGCCTCGATCACCGACGACATCGTGTTGGCGGTGTACATCCCGCCACACGACCCACGGCCGGGGCAGGCGTGCCGCTCCACGGCGAGCAGCTCGTCGGCGCCGATGCGTCCGGCGCTGAACTGCCCGACCGCTTCGAACGCGCTCACGACGGTGAGATCGCGCCCGTCGAGATGGCCCGGCTTGATGGTGCCGCCGTAAACGAAGATGGCCGGAATGTTCATGCGGGCGATGGCGATCATGGCGCCCGGCATGTTCTTGTCGCAGCCCCCGATCGCAACGACGCCGTCCATCCGCTGCGCGCCGCAGGCGGTCTCGATCGAATCGGCGATCACCTCGCGGGAGACGAGGGAGTACTTCATCCCCTCGGTGCCCATCGAGATTCCGTCGCTCACCGTGATGGTGCCGAAGAGCTGCGGCATGCCGCCGGCCGCGCGCACGGCCGCCTCGGCTCGGTGCGCGAGCAGGTCGAGCCCCGCGTTGCAGGGTGTGATCGTGCTGTATCCGTTGGCGATGCCGACGATGGGCTTGGAGAAATCGCCGTCGCCGAAGCCGACGGCGCGGAGCATGGCGCGGTTGGGGGCGCGCTCAAGGCCTCCCGTGATCTCGCGGCTGCGCAGTTCATGGGCCATATGGAACGATTCGGCTGAGCGCGTCACTTCGAGCCGGCTGCCTGCAACGCGCTCCGCTGCACTTCGTCGGCAGTGACCGGCGTCAGCGCGGCGTTCGCCGTCTCGCCCGTCCGGATGCGGATGACCTGCTCCAGCGCCTGGACGAAGATCTTGCCGTCTCCCACCTCGCCGGTACGGGCCGAGGTGAGGATGGCGTTGATCGTGGGCTCGACGAACGGGTCCGAAACAGCGATCTCGATCTTCACCTTCTCGCGGAACTCGAGCACGATCGACGACGCACGGTAGTGCTCCACCAGGTCTCGCTCGCCGCCGTGGCCGCTTACGCGGCTGATCGAGATGCCGGTGACCCCGGCACGGAAAAGCGCCGCCTTCACCTCGGTAAGGCGCTCCGGCCGAATGATGCAGGTGATCAGTTTCATCCTCTCTGGCTCCTTCGGGGGTACCCGGCACGCCGAGCTCTGCGGCACGCCCGTGCGGGCACCCCCAAAATAGCCGATCCCACGCCGCGTGCCTACGCGTCGTAGTAGAGGAAGAACTCGTACGGATGCGGCCGCAAGCTCACGGCCGCGACGTCCTTCGCCCGCTTGTAGCCGATCCAGGTAGCGATCACGTCCGGCGTGAAGACATCGCCGGCCAGCAGGAACTCGTGGTCGCGCTCGAGCGCATCGAGCGCCTCGGCGAGGCTCCCGGGCACGGTCTTGATCGTCGCCTTGCGCTCGTCGTGTAGCTCGTACAGGTCCTCGTCGATCGGGGCGGGCGGCTCGAGCCTCCGCGTGATGCCATCGAGGCCGGCCATGAGCATCGCCGAAAACGCGAGGTACGGGTTGGCAGTGGGATCAGGCGCGCGGAACTCCACGCGGCGTGCCTTGGGGCTCGACGAGTAGCACGGGATCCGGCAGATCGCCGAGCGGTTCCGCGCCGAGTACATGAGGTTGACCGGTGCCTCGAAGCCCGGCACCAGCCGCCGGTAGCTATTGGTGGTCGGCGCGCAGAGCGCAAGCAGCGCCGGCGCGTGGGCGAGGAGACCCCCGATGTAGTGCCGGGCCGTCTCCGACAGGAGCGCGTAGCCCTTCTCGTCGAAGAAGAGGTTTTCGTCGCCCTTCCAGAGCGACTGGTGCACGTGCATGCCGGACCCGTTGTCACCGAAGAGAGGCTTGGGCATGAACGTGGCCGTGTAGCCCAGGCTGTGGCAGACGTTCTTCACGATGTACTTGTAGACCAGCAGGCGGTCGGCCGTCTGGACCAGCGTGCCGAAGCGGAAGTCGATTTCCGCCTGTCCCGCCGTGGCTACCTCGTGATGCTGCACCTCGACCGGCACCCCGGCCTCGATGAGTGCCAGCATGATCTTCGAGCGCACGTCCTGCAGCCGGTCGGCGGGTGGCACCGGGAAGTAGCCCTCCTTGTGGCGCGGCCGGTGGCCCAGGTTCGGCTTTCCGTTGGACCCCGAATTCCAGATCCCCTCGTCCGAATCGATATGGTAATACGCCTCGAACGCGTTCTGGTCGAAGCGCACCGAGTTGAAAATGAAGAACTCGGCCTCGGGGCCCCAGTAGCAGGCGGTCGCGATGCCTGTCGTCCTGAGGTATTCCTCGGCCTTGAAGGCGATGAAGCGGGGGTCGCGCGAGTAGGGCTCCAGCGTGACCGGGTCGTAGATATCGCAGGTGAGCGAGAGCGTCGGCACCTCGAGCACCGGATCGATGAACGCGGTGGACACGTCGGGCACGAGCAGCATGTCGCTCTCGTTGATCGCCTGAAAGCCGCGAATCGACGAGCCGTCGAACCCGAGCCCCTCCTTGAGCATCTCGGCGTCGAGCGTGGCCGCCGGGATCGAGAAGTGCTGCCACGTGCCCGGCAGGTCGCAGAACTTCACGTCCACGACCTGGATTTTTCGGTCCTTGAGCAACTGGAGGAGTGCCGCGGCGTCGCTCGATGGCGCGGTGCGGAGGGGAGCCCTGGGCCTGACCGTGGTGCTCATGGGACCTCGCGAGCCGTGAATGGGTGGTATTCGGTGGCCCGCCGGACGGCGCTTTGGGCGCTGCCGGGCGTGGGGGAGAGAATAATGGGTGAGTTGCAGGCTGTCAAGCAGATCGTGCTAATAGTGCAGTCATAATATCCATATTTTCAGCATAAGTATCAACAAATGAATCTACGTTGATCGAGCAGTGCAGATCTGACATATCTTGCTTGACACATTCATCACGTAGCCATATCATTGCTCCGGACCCGCGGTTGCCCCCGTCATCGTCCCGGCCGCCGCGACGGGTGACCCCGTCCGTGTGTCCGCCCTGATCGGCCGGGACCACTCACTCGAAGGGGGGCTCATGACGCGATTCCGGAGGTGTGCTCGCGCGGCGACCGTTGCCGCCGCCATGTTATCGCTGCTGGCGCGGGATGCCACCGGGCAGGTCACCGCGCCCGATAGCGCTGCGCCGGCCGATACCTCCGGGCCGCCGCTCACCATCAGCGGGTTCGTGACCGCCTCCTACACCTACTCGACGCAGAACACCCGCGACGCCGTCGCCGGCCGCTTCTACGACCGCTTTCACGATCAGGTCATGCTGAACGCCGCCAAGGTCGTGCTCGAGCGGCCGGTCCGGACCGACCGCTTCGATGCCGGTGTGCGCGCGGACTTTCTCTTCGGGCAGGACGCCAAGGTCACCCAGTCGCTCGGCCTCGATCTGGGTGACAATGGCGACCTCACCCAGGCCTTCGTCACGCTCAACATCCCCGCGGGAGTGGGCCGCTATGTGCAATTCAAGGCGGGCAAGCTCGCCACGCTCATGGGCATCGAGGTGATCGAGGACGTGGTAAACCCGAACCTCTCGGTCGCCAACCAGTTCGTGTACCTGGAGAATTTCACGAACACCGGCCTTCGGGTGGACGTGAAGCCGTCAGCGGCCATCGATTTCGAGCTCGCCGTCTTCAACGGATGGGACGTCGTGCGCGACAACAACACTCAAAAGTCGTTCATGGGCCGAATCGGCATCACGCCCACCGGCCGGACCGTCATCGGCCTGCTCGGCTACTACGGCGCCGAGCAGGCCAACGGCACCAGCAAGCGTTCCGGCGGGGAGATCGTGGTGACGCAGAAGCTGGGACCAAAGGCGACGGTCTATTTGCAGGGCGACTATGGGGAGGAGCAGGACCTCCCGTCACCGGGGAGCAAGGCGAGATGGTGGGGTCTCGGCGCGTGGGGGACCTACGACGTAACGCCGGTCCTCGGTATCGCCGTGCGGGGGGACTACATCAACGATGAGGACGGCACCCGCACCTCCGGCGTGTTCGGATTCCCGCCGAACGCCGGCCAGAAGTTCGGCAGCGGCACGGTGACGCTCAACATCAAACGGTGGCAGCACGTCCTCGTCCGGCCCGAGCTGCGCTACGACCGTTCGAGCCTCGCCGTCTTCGGCGACCCTGCGACTCCCTCCAAGGACCAGGTGACGTTCGCGCTCGGCACCTCCTACATGTTTTGATCCCGCCGCGGGCGGCGCCTCGCCGGGCGGTCGGGGGTTGACCCGGCGCCCGGTGCGGCGGCCTATTCAGGCCATGACCACCCCCGAGCCAACTCCCGGCGCGGCGTCGCCATCGCCGACGCCTCCAGTGCCGCCCCACCGCGCGAGTGGACAGGTGCTGGCCGCGGCGGTGGCGTCGATGCTCGTGCTCGCCGGTGCGTACGCCGCCTCCCGCGTCCTTGGCCGGCCGACGTTCGTGTTCGCCAACGACCTCGCCGGCACGGTGAGGCTTACCATCGGGGACTCGTCGCGTCTCGTGCCTCCCGGCGACACGGTGCGGGCGCGGGTGCCGCGCCGGGCGCTCGTCGCCGGGTGGGCGCTGGTTCGCCCGCTCTCCGCCGATGATCGCCCGATGGGCGAAGAGATGCAGGATTCGTGGGCCGTGCCCAATCCGCGCGGCACGATGGCGCGCGCGGCCGAAGCGCGCACCGACACGGCCGATTACTTCGCGCCGCTCATCACCAACGCGACGAACGGCCTGCTCCGGATCACGGTGAACGCGGGGCTCGCGGGTGCGCTCGACTGCGGTTGCGCGGTGCGGCCCGGTGCCCAGCGCGTTTTCATCGGCTACTACCGGCTCTACGGCAACAGCACCGTCCGCGCGGCCGATTCGGCTGGGCACACCGCGGAGTTTCGCGATGTCGGTCCTGTGGCCGAGGCGCGCAATCGCGTCGTGGGACTCCGGTTCAACAGCGAGAACTTCCCGGCGCGCTAGTCTCTGGAGGTGGCGGTCGTGCCGGCCGCGCGGCGCTACGGCGCCGAACCTCGCCTGTAACGAAGCAACCGCGCCTGCATCATCGCTTCGAACCCGAACCGCTCGCGAACGACGTCCACCGCGCGCGTCAACTGGCGCAGCCTGGCGCGCTCCGGCGGCTCGAACAGGTCGCGGTCCGCTGCCGTCGCAAGGCCGGTCGCCGCGATGCCGATGAGCCGTACGCCCCGATTGCGGCGCCGGACCTCGGCAAAGGCGCCCCGAAGCAGTGCGGCCGCCCCACCGTACAGTTCGGCGTCAAGATCGGTAGCATGGTCCAGCGTGACTCGGCGCGTGACCGTGCGGAAGTCATCGTGCCGGAGCTTGAGCGCCACGGTGCGCGCGACGAGATGCTCCTCACGAAGTTGTCCCGCCACGCGCGCGGTGAGCAACGCGAGAATCGACGCGAGCTCCGCCGGATCACGCGCATCGCGCGCCAGCGTCGTTTCGCGGCTCACCGAGCGTGGCAGGCGGTCCGCCCGGAGCGCGCTGCCGCCGTAGCCGTGCGCCCGAAGCTTGAGCAGCTTTGCGTCCGGGCCCACGATCCGCTCGAGCCCGGCGCGGTCCATCTGCTGCACCTGGGCCACGTTGGTGAGACCGAGCGCCGCCCACCGCTCCGCCGTTCGGGGTCCGACACCCGGCAGCGCCCGGAGCGGTAGCCCCGCGAGAAACCCCTCCTCCCATCCGGCGCGCACCTCCATCAAGCCGCGGGGCTTGGCGCAATCTGACGCCAGCTTGGCGACCATCCGGTTGGGTGCGATTCCCATGCTGCACTCGAGCCCGGTCTCGCGCCTCACGGCGTCGCGGAGCGCTTCGCCCAGCGGGAGCAGCGAGACGGGGTGCAGCTGCTCGGTGCCCGCAAAGTCGAGGTACGCTTCGTCGAGCGATGCCATCACCACGGTGGGCGAGAAGCCATCCAGCACCCGCCGAACGGCGCGCGAGGCCTCGCGGTAGTGGGCGAACCCGCCGTGTGCGAACGTGGCGCCCGGGCACCTCCGCCGCGCCTCGGCGATCGGCATCCCGGCGTGCACGCCGAACCGCCGGGCCCCATATGACGCCGACTGCACGACGCCTCGCGTATGCCGGCTGCCGCCCACGATGAGCAGCTCGACGTCGCGGAGTGCCGGGTCGCGCTGTCGGCACACTTCCACGAAGAATGCGTCGAGGTCGAGATGGATGATGCGGGGGGGCATTCCGTCGAGACCCTAGACCAGACGAACGGCCGTCGCCTTGACCGCCACCATCACGCGCGCGCCGCGATGCAGCCCCATCGCGCCGGCCGACGCCGCGGTGACTGCCGCGATGAGCGGGCGGCCGACGTCGAGGTGCACGTGGATGATCGGCCCCAGCAACTCGAGGTGGGCTATGGTCGCCGCCATGCGGTTGCGCGCCGAGCTCGGTGCCTCGTCCCGGCTCAGCGTGATGTCCTCCGGCCGGATGACCGCATGGGCCAGTCCCTCGCGCTCGGCCACAACCTCGAGCGTGAGCGCGCCACTCGTGAACCGCGCCGCGAACGGACTGCCGCCCGAGGCATCGCAGCGTTCCACGGTGCCCGCCAGCACGTTGCCGGTGCCGACAAATCGCGCCACGAAGGCCGAATTGGGATAGCGGAAGACTTCCTCGGGCGGTCCGTGCTGCGCGATCCGCCCCTCCGAGAGCACGGCCACGATGTCGCCCAGGCGCATGGCTTCGTCGAAGTCGTGGGTCACCTGCAGGGTGGTGATCCCCTCGCGTTCGTGCAGCGCGCGCAGCTCGCGGCGGAGCAGATGGCGGGTCGCCGGGTCCACCGCGGCGAACGGCTCGTCCAGCAGGAGGATGCGCGGTCGCGGAGCGAGCGCTCGACCGAGGGCCACCCGCTGTTGCTCGCCGCCGCTCAGGCCGCGCACCGTCCGGTTAAGCAACGGTGTCACGCCCAGCAACTCCGCCAGCTCGCCGGCGCGATCCCCGCGCGTCGGGCCCCGGAGCCCGTAACAGATGTTCTCCCGTACCGTGAGATGGGGAAACAGGTGATACTGCTGGTATACGAATCCCAGCTCGCGACGCTCGGGCGGCAGGCCCGTCACGTCCATGCCGTTGAGGAGGACGCGGCCCGACTTGAGCGGCACGTGGCCCGCCACCGCCTCGAGCAGCGTGGTCTTGCCCGAGCCCGTGGGCCCGATGATGAGCCCGTACCCGCCGCGCGGTACGGCGAACGACACTTCGCCAAGCAGGAAGTCGCCGGCCCGCACCGTGAGTCCGTCGAGCTGGATCACGCGCGCTCCATCGGCTGCACCAGGCGAATGAGCAAGAAAATGCCCAGCGCGATGAGCAGCAGCACGACCGCGGCCGGCGCCGCCGCCTCGAGCCCGAGGGCGGTGAAGGTGTCGAAGATGAACGTGCTCGCCACCTTCGGATTGTAAGTGAGGATCACGATGGCGCCGAACTCGCTCGCACTCCGGGCCCAGGCGAGAATGGCGCCGGCCAGAATGCCGCGCGCGGCGAGCGGCAGTGTCACGCGGCGAAAGGCGCGCGCCGGCGTGTCGCCGAGCGACCGGGCCACCCGCTCGAGCTTGGGGTCCACCGAGCGAAACGCCTCCTGCGCGCCGCTCACGAGCAGCGGCGCGGAGACGAAGAGCATGGCGGCCACGATGCCGGGCACGTGGCTCACGAACTCGATCCCGATCTGCGCGAATGCGCCGCCCAGGGCCGAGCGCCGCCCGAGAAACAGCAGGAGCGCGATCCCCGCGACGGGGTGGGGCACGACCACGGGCAGCTCGATGAGGCCCTGCACGGCGCGGCGTCCCGGAAAGTCGCGGCGCGCGAGCAGATACGCGAGCGGCACCCCCAGGAATGTCGCGACGGCGGTGGCTGCGGTGGCCGTGACCACCGTGAGGGCGATGGAAGCGCGCAGATCGGGATCGGCGAGCGCGGTGCTCAAGCTCGCGGGCGAGGCCACGAGGAGGAGTCGGAGCAGCGGGCCCACGATGAAGAGGACGAGGCACGCGCCCAGTGCCGCGAGCACCACCCGCGACCACGAGAACCGGCGAGTCATCGGCACCTCCGACGAAATGGGGCGAGAACATCGTGCGGCGCCGCGGCGCGGCTGCGCCACACGGCCGCGCCGGAGCGTACGCCGGGCCGCGAGCGCCGTCAATCCGATGCGCGATCCGGCCATGGACGACCCCACAGGCCATTTCTATCTTCCCGCGATGCTCCAGCCTCGCATCACTCGCGGCGCCGCATGAGCGTCGCTTTTCTCGGCCTCGGCGCCATCGGCGCGCCGATGGCGGCGCACCTGGCACGCCGCGGCGACCTCGTCGTGTGGAATCGCACCGCGGCGCGCGCGGAGGCTTTCGCTCGTGCGCACGGATGCCGCGCGGCTGCCACCCCCCGCGCGGCCGCCGCTGGTGCCGGCACGGTGCTCGCCTGCCTGCCGACCTCGGCCGAGGTCGAATCGCTGCTCGACGGGCCGGAGGGGCTCGAGGCCGGTCTCGCGCGCGGCACGCTCTTCCTCGATTGCACCTCGGGCGATCCCGCTGGCGCGCGCCGGATTGCCGCACGTCTCCACGCACGCGGCGTTGCCTACGCCGACTGCCCGGTGAGCGGCGGCACCAATGGCGCCGAGGCCGGCACCCTCACCGTCATGGTCGGCGCGGATGAGGCGACGTTTGCGCGCGCCATGCCGGTGCTCGCCGCGTTCGGCCAGCGCATCGAGCACATGGGCCCGGTGGGCGCGGGAGATGCGGTGAAGGCGGTGAATAACGCCCTCCTCGCGGTGCACATCGAGGCGTTCGCCGAAGGCTTTGTCGCGCTGGTCAAGGCGGGCGTGCCCGCCCGCCACGCGCTCGCGGTGCTCAATGCATCAAGCGGCCGCTCGTTCGTGAGCGAATCGCTCGTGCCCGACCGCGTGCTCACCGGCGCCTGGCCGCAGACCTTCCGACTCGCACTGCTCGAGAAGGACGTGCGCATCGCGCTTGGGCTGCTCGACGAGACCGGCGTGCGCGGGCCGCTCATCCGCCTCGCAGGCCGGCTCTTTGCCGAGGCGCGGGCTGAGCTGGGAGAGGGCGCCGACTATCTCGAGGCGATCAAGCTCGTCGAGCGCGACGCCGGCACCGAGATCCGCGGGTGAGGCCGCGAGGCCTTGCCGGGATCGGGGGGCGCTGGCGAGTTTCCCTTTACCTATGCTGAGCCCAGTGCCCCAATTCACATCATGACCGATGCCTGGGGATCCATCCGCCAGGAATCGGCCGAGGTCATGCTGGCTGAGGGAGTCAGGGTCGAAGGCAGTCTGCACCTGCTGTCGCGCGACGCGTATCCGCCGGGCCCCGAAACGCCGCTCGAAATGCTCAACCGGCCTGAGGCCTTTTTCGCTCTGACCCAGGCTGACGGCGGCGTATTGTTCGTGCCCAAGTCGCAGGCCGCCGTGCTTTCCTGTCACCATCACGCACCACCAACCGACCCCGAACGCTTCTCGGCTGCCAAGCTCGTGGCGCTCGAGGTCGTCGTGGTGGGCGGCACCGAACTGCGCGGGCGCGCGGCGCTCGAGCTGCCGCCATCGCGCGCCCGCGCGCTCGACTACGTCAACGGTCCCGACCCATTCTTCGCGCTCTGGACCGACGACGTGACCCACTACATCAACAAGGCCCTGGTGCGGACGGTCCGCCCCCATGACTGACGAGGAGCCGTGGCTCGACTCGACCGATTGATCCAGGCGCTCCACGAGCAGCGCGCCGACGCGCTCGAGCTCGCGGCCGGAAAACCCGCGGCGCTGGTGCGGGATGGCGCGGCACGCCCGCTCACGAAGGAGTCGCTGAGCGATACGCAGATCGCGGCGCTGGTGCGGGAGATCGCCCCCGCGGGCGCGGTGAGCGGCGCAGCGGCGAGCGCGCCGGTTCGATTCGAATATCGGGCCCCGGCCGGCGCCGTCCAGGTCGAGCTGCCGGTGGGCGGCCCTGGCGCGGGCGCGCGGCTCCGGCCGGTCGGCAATGGCGCCGCCGCGCCGGCCGCCGCGCCGCCGGCGGACCAGCGCGAGGCGCGCGATGCCATCGAACGCTTGCTTCGGGAGCTGGCCGCGGCGGGTGCATCGGACCTCCACCTCCGGAGTGGTGAGCCGCCGATGCTCCGGCGCGGCGGCGAGCTGGAGCGGCACGGCACCGAGCCTCTGGCCGCCGAGCGCCTCGAGGTCATGCTCGCGAGCATCATGGGCCCGCGAGAGCTGGCGGAATTTCGCGAGACGGGCGACACCGACTGGGCGTACGAGATCGACGGGGTCGGCCGGTTCCGCTGCAACGCGGGGCGGGATCGCCACGGCCCGCTCGGCGTGTTCCGCACCATTGGGAGCCAGGTGCCGACGGCCGACGAGCTCGGTCTGAGTCGGGAAGTGCAGAACCTCTGCTATCTGAGCAAGGGGCTCGTGCTCGTCACCGGACCGACCGGCTCCGGCAAGTCCACCACGCTCGCCGCTCTGATCGACCTGGTGAATCGCACCCGCGGCGACCACATCATCACGATCGAGGACCCCATCGAGTTCGTGCACGGGAGCAAGCGGTGCCTCGTGACTCAGCGTCAGGTCGGCCAGCACACCCGCTCGTTCAAGCAGGCGCTCCGCGCCGCACTGCGCGAGGATCCGGACGTCGTGATGGTGGGCGAGATGCGCGACCTCGAGACCGTCTCCATCGCCATCGAAACGGCGGAGACGGGGCACCTCGTCTTCGGCACATTGCACACCACCTCCGCGGCGTCGACGATCGATCGCATCATCGACCAGTTTCCCGCCGATCGCCAGGCGCAGATCCGGGTCATGCTGGCCGAGTCGCTGCGCGGCGTCATCACCCAGGTGCTCTGCCGCAAGGTCGGGGGCGGCCGTGCGGCCGCTCGCGAGGTGCTGCTCACGATCCCGGCGATCTCGAACCTGATCCGGGAAGGCAAGACCTTCCAGATCGCGTCCATCATGCAGACCAACCGCAGGCTGGGCATGGTGCCGCTCAACGACGCCCTCCTCGAGCTGGTCGACGCCGGCCAGGTCGAGCCCAAGGAGGCGTACATGAAGGCGGCCGAGAAGGTGGGGTTCGCTGCGGCACTCAAGGCCAAGCGGCACGACGTGTCCTTCCTCGCCGAGGCCTAGCGGCCCGCGATGGGCCGCGCGCCGATCCTGGTGCTGGTGGCGCCCCAGGACATCGTAAACGTCGCGAGCGCGGCGCGGATCGCCAAGAACTTCGGGATCGCGGCTCTGCGCGTGGTGAACCCCGAGGTCGAGCTGGACCCGTGGCGAATCGAGGGCATCGCGCACAACACGGCGGATCTGGTCGCGCGGATGTCCGTCTACGACTCGCTCCCCGCGGCGCTGCACGACACGATTTACGCCGCGGTGCTCACCGGACGCGAGCGCACCGCGAAGCGCACCACGCTCCGCCCCCGCGGGGCAGCGGCCCAGGTCGTGGCGCACGCGGCGGACGGCCCCGTCGCGATCGTGGCCGGGCGGGAGGATAAGGGGCTCACCAACGAAGAGCTCGACCACTGCCAGGCGCTGGTGACCATCGCGACGGACCCGGCGCACCCGTCGCTCAACCTGGCGCAGGCGGTGGCGATCATGGCGTACGAGACATGGGTCGCCCGGGGCGGTGATGAAGCGGCGTTCAAGCCGCCGCGCAAGGACGCGCCGCCGGCTACGTCCGACGAGCTGGAGACGCTCTTCGCCGACTGGGTCCGCGCGCTTGCCGCGATCGACTTCTTCAAGACGCGCCGGGCCGAGCACGTATTGCGTTCGTGGCGCGAAATCATCTTCCGCGCCGGGCTCGACGGCCGCGAGGCATCGCTGGTCCGCGCGATGGGCATCGAAGTCGTGCGCTATCTCACCCGCATGGGAGTGCCGATGGGTCGTCCGCCGTCCGCCGCCAAGTCCTGACGCGTGGCCCGCTCGACCGCCTACTGGGCCGCGAACCCCTACCGCCTCGCGAACCCCGAGCCGACGCCCTCGGCGCCGTACGACGCGCTGCCCGCCCTGGTCGCCGAGCGGTTTCGTCACGCGCGCGCGGGGCTGCTGGCGCTCGGACCGGTGAGCGAGCAGGTGCGCTTCATGGGCTCGCCGTGGGGCTGGACCTGGGAATACGCGGTGGCGGCGCGCAAGCTCTGCTGGTTGCACCCGGTCGCGAGCCGCGCGAGCGGCACCTTCACCCTCACCGACGACGAGGAGCGCCGGGTGCTCGGCGCGGCGCGGCTCACGGCCATCGTGCGTGACGCGGTGCGCGAGGGGCAGCGGACCGGCCCGGTGAAGTGGTGCTGGATTCCGTTCGCCGATCGCCGCCACGTCGACGCTTTCCTCGGACTCGTGCGCCGCAAGGCGGTCTGGCTCGGTGAGGCGCCCTCCGCGCGGCGGCGCGCACGGGCCGAGTGAGCCGGGCCGATCGTCGGGTTGTGATCGGCGCACGGACGCCACTATACTTAGCGCGCTTTTGCAGCGCGCCTGTCTCAGGTTTCTTGCGCACAATTTCTCAACGTTGCGTTCACTCGCGGCGGATTTCCGACGGTGCGAGCGCGCGGTTGAGTGGGCTCTCTCGTGCGGAAACGGATGATGCGTAAGCTCGGACTGATGGGGGTGGGCGCCGCGGCGGCCGTCGCGGCCCTCGCAGGCGCCGTGGCGCTCACCAGCGGACAGTCGCGCGCCCAAGCGCCGAAGGCGGTCGCCGATTCGACGAAAGCGCCGGTGCTCGGCCCTTCCGACACCGCCGCGCTCCTCGGACCCCGCCAGCCCATTTTCTTCCGTCACGACATCCACGCCGGCCAGTACAAGATCCAGTGCCAGTACTGCCACTATACCGTGGCGGTCTCCACCGAGCCGGGCATCCCCTCGATGCAGACCTGCATGGGATGCCATCTCGTGATCGCGGGGAGCGACAGCAGTCACAAGGTCGAGATCAAAAAGCTGCGCGACGCGTGGGCCAAGAAGCAGCCGATTCCGTGGATCCGGGTCCACTACCTCGCGCGATTCGCGCACTTCCCCCACAGCCGCCATATCAAGGCGCTGGGTCCCGACGCCTGCGGCACCTGCCACGGCGAGGTCGCCCGGATGCCGCAGGTCTACAAGGTCAACAACATCACGAACATGGGTTTTTGCATCACGTGCCACTTGGAGCGTAACGTGTCGCGCGATTGCTCGGCCTGCCACTACTGATGGCCGGCGCACTCATTCGGAGCCGCAATGGCTGACGAGACCGATCAGACATCCATCAATCGCCGCCGATTCCTCACGGTGCTGGGAGCGTCGGGTGCCGGCGCGGCGCTCCTCTCCGGCTGTTCCACCGAGCGGGTTCAGCAGCTCATCCCCTATCTGGTTCAGTCCGAGGACCAGATCCCCGGCATCGCGACATATTACGCGAGCACGTGCACCGAGTGCGCCGGCGGCTGCGGCCTTCACGTGCGCACCCGTGAAGGGCGCGCGGTCAAGCTCGAGGGCAACCCCGAGCATCCGGTGAATCGCGGCAAGCTCTGCTCCCGCGGCCAGGCCGCGCTCCAGGGACTGTACAATCCCGGGCGCGTGAAGGCGCCCATGGCGCGCAATGCCACCGGCGGGTTCAGCGAGATCACGTGGGACGACGCCATCGGCCGGCTGGCCGCAAAGCTCGCCGGCGCCGCGGGGAAGGTGGCCGTCATCTCGGGCGCTGGCCGGGGCACCTTTTCCGATCTTCTGGCGGAATGGACCGCCGCCCTCGGCGGCCGCGTCGTGCGTTATCAGCCGTTCGACGAGGAGCCGCTCCGCGCCGCCAACCGCGCCGTCTTCGGCCGGGACGACGTGCCGGCGCACGACTTTTCGCGGGCGCAATACGTGGTCGCCTTCGGCACTGATTTCCTCGAGACGTGGCTCTCGCCGGTCGAGAATTCGCGCGGCTTTGCCGACGCGCACGGGTTCCGCGACGGGCGCATGTCCAAGCTCGTCTTCTTCGGGCCGCGCGCGCCGCTCACCGGCCTCAACGCTGACGAGTGGTACCTCGTGCCGCCCGGCTCGGAGACCACGATCGCGCTGGCGCTCGCCAACGTCGTGGCGACCGAGGGCAAGGGCGCGCCAGCCGGTGCCGATGGGCTCGCCGCAACGATCGCCGAGTTCACGCCGGAGATGGCGGCCAGGGAATCGGGCGTGTCGGCGGATGTAATCCGGCGCGTCGGCCGCGAGCTCGCCGCGGCGCGGCCGAGTCTCGCCGTGGCCGGCGGCGCGGGCAACCAGTACCGCGCGGCGGTCGAGACCTGCACCGCCGCCAACGTTCTCAATTATCTCGCCGGCAACGTGGGCGAGACCGTGCGCTTCGGGGCCGACTTGCAGGCGGCCGACGGGCACGCCGCGATCAATTCGCTCGCCCAGGCGCTCGACGCCGGCCAGGTCTCGGTGCTGCTGGTGCACGAGACCAATCCGCTGTACACGCTTCCGCAAGCGAGCGGCTTCGCGGCCCGCTTCAAGCAGGCCGCCTTCAAGGTGTCGACGTCCCTCTACCTCGACGAAACGGCGGCGCAGTGCGATCTCCTGCTGCCGAACCACCACGCGCTGGAGCGCTGGGACGACGCGCACCCGCGCGCCGCCGTGTACGGGCTCATGCAGCCCGTCATGGAGCCGGTGTTCCAGACGATGCACACCGGCGACGTTCTGCTCGCGGTAGCGCGCAAGGCGGGCGGCCCGCTTGCGAAATTCGGCGCTCCCACCTTCGAGGCGCACCTCAAGAGCCGCTGGCAGACGCTCGCCGCAGAGCAGCATGCCGGGGATGCCGAGAGCTTCTGGCGCGAGTCGCTCCGGCGCGGCGGACTTTATCTCGAGCCACCCCCGGTGCCCGAGGTGCGCCTGGCCGCGAACGTCACGCCGGCCTACACGCGCCTTCCGGCGCCCGGCGCCGGCGACTTCTATCTCGTGCCCGGCGTCTCGCCGTTGCTCTACGACGGCCGGGGCACCAACAAGCCGTGGCTCCTCGAGAACCCCGATCCGGTCACGAAGCTCACCTGGAACTCCTGGATCGAGATCCATCCGACCACGGCCCGGCAGCTCGACATCCGCAACGGAGAGTTCCTGCGCTTGCGTACGCCGCAGGGCGCCGTGGAGGCGCCCGTGCTGCTCTATCCGGGCGTGCACCCGCGCGTGCTGTCGACGCCGTTCGGTTTCGGGCACACGGCCTACGGAGCCTACGCCAGCGGCCGCGGCATCAACGTGCTCGACCTCGTGCCGGCCGCGCCCGACGATCCCTTCGTCACCTTTGCCGGCCTGACAGTGTCGGTGGAGAAGACAAGGGCGTACCGCAAGCTCGCCACCACCGAGGGAACGCCGCGCCAGCTCGGCCGCGGTATCGCGGAGGCGATGACGCTTGCGGCCGCCCAGCGCGGCGAGACGATCCACCAGGCGCTCGTCGCCGAGCATCGCGCCGAACCGGAGCCGAACACCGAGGGCGAGCTTCGTGCCATCAAGGGATGGGCGGCCGAGGTCCACGCCCGCACGCTCCTCGGCAACTACGCGGGTGATCACCCCATGTGGGGCATGGCCATCGATCTCTCGCGGTGCACCGGCTGCACGGCATGCATCACCGCCTGCTACGCGGAGAACAACATCCCGACCGTGGGCGAGGACGAGATCTGGCGCGGCCGGGAGATGACCTGGCTCCGGCTCGAGCGCTACTGGGAGGGCGCGTTCGCCGACTCCCCGGCGGGCGGCCTCGAGGCGCGCTTCGTCCCGATGCTCTGCCAGCAGTGCGGCAGCGCGCCGTGCGAATCGGTCTGCCCGGTGTACGCGGCCTATCACACGGTGGACGGACTCAACGGCCAGGTCTACAACCGATGCGTCGGCACGCGGTACTGCGCCAACAACTGCCCGTACAAGGTGCGCTACTTCAACTGGTACAAGTACAACGATGAGGCATGGCCGGCGCCGCTCAACCTGCAGCTCAACCCCGACGTCACCGTGCGGGCCCGCGGCGTCATGGAAAAGTGCACCTTCTGCGTCCAGCGCATCCGCGGCGCGCAGAATGAGGTGCGCCTCGAGAGCCGCACCCTCAAGGAAGGCGACGTGAACACCGCCTGCGCGCAGGCCTGTCCGTCCGATGCCATCGTCTTCGGCAATCTCCGCGATCCGGACAGCCGGGTGTACGCGCTGTCCCAGGATCGGCGGGGCTATCACGTGCTCGAATCCCTCAACACCCGCCCGGCGATCACGTATCTCGCGAAGGTCCGCCGCGCGGCGGAGGCATAGCGGGATGGCTACGCTTGCACCGCTCCCGGCCATTCCGCCGACGCACGGCGACATCACCCGCGACATCGTCGCCACGCTGGAGAGGCCGAACCGCGGCTACGTCCTGCTGCTCTTCGGCGCGATCGGTCTCTTCCTCGTCGGCGCCATCACCTTCCTCATCCTGGTGAAGGACGGCCTCGGCCACGCGGGATACAATCCGCCGATCTTCTGGAGCGTCTACATCACGACGTTCGTGTTCTGGATCGGCATCGGCCACGCCGGCACGCTCATCTCCGCGATCCTGTTTCTCTTCCGCTCGCCGTGGCGCACCGCGGTCTACCGCTCCACCGAGGCAATGACGGTGTTCGCCGTCATGACGGCCGGTCTCTTCCCGATCATCCACATCGGCCGCGAGTGGGTTTTCTACTGGCTGCTGCCGTACCCCAATGAGCGGTTTCTCTGGCCCAACTTCAAGTCGCCGCTGCTGTGGGACGTGTTCGCGATCTCGACCTATCTTACGGTCTCGACGCTGTTCCTCTGCTACGGCCTGATGCCCGACATCGCCGCCGTGCGCGACAAGATGTCGGGCTGGCGCAAGCTCATCTACCGCTGGACCTCGGTGGGTTGGCAGGGCACCGACAATCAATGGCGCCACTACTCGCGGGCGTATCTCTATCTCGCCGCGCTGGCGACGCCGCTCGTGCTCTCGGTGCACTCGGTGGTATCGTGGGACTTCGCCTCCGCGCTGGTCCCCGCGTGGCACGGGACGATCTTCGCTCCCTACTTCGTGGCCGGCGCCATCTATTCGGGGCTCGGGATGGTGATGACGCTCATCATTCCGCTCCGGAAGGTGCTCAAGCTCGAGCACATCATCACGGCGTATCACTTCGACAATCTGTCCAAGCTCACGCTGCTCACCGGCTCCATCCTGTTTTACTCGTACAGTATGGAGTACTTCATCGCGTGGTACAGCGGCAATCCGTTCGAGCAGACCACCTTCTGGCTGCGCCCGTTCGGCCCCTATTGGTGGGCCGGCTGGACCATGATCACCTGCAACGCCTTCATCTCGCAGTTGCTCTGGTTCAAGAAGATCCGGGTCAACATCACCGCGCTCTTCGTCATCTCGATCTTCATTAATCTCGGGATGTGGTTCGAGCGCTTCGTGATCATCGTCTCCTCGCTCTCCAACGACTTTATCCCGTGGGCCTGGGATGGCATGAACCCCACCTGGGCCGACTGGGGCATCCTCGCCGGCTCGTTCGGGTGGTTCGGTATGTGGTTCCTCCTCTTCGCCAAGAATTTCCCCATCGTGGCGATTCAGGAGCTGAAAGAGATGATCCCGATGCCCCGGAAGCGCGGAGGGCACCACTGATGGGCTTCCCGCTCCTGCCGAGGGCGCTCAACCCGTTTGCGCTCATGCGCGGGCCGCGCACGCTCACGCCCGGAGTCCTGGCTTCGTTCGATCACATCGACGCGGCCATCGACGCCATCCACGCCCTCCGGGCCCAGGGCCACCGGCGGCTCACCGTCTACTCCGCGAGCCCCAACCACGAGTTGGAGGAGGCGCTCGAGGCGCCGGTAAGCTCGGTGCGCCTGTTCACCCTGTTCGGCGGTCTGGCCGGGCTCACCGGCGGCTTCGGGATGACCATCTGGATGAACATGGATTGGCCGACGCTCGTCGGTGGCAAGGCCGTCGCCGCGGTGCCCGCCTTCGTTGCGATCGGGTTCGAGCTGACGGTGCTCATCGGGTCGCTCGCCACGATCCTCGGCGTCCTGCTGCTGGTGCTGGCACAGGGCCAGCGAGGCGTCCTCTACGACGAGCGCTTCAGTGACGACCGCGTCGGCGTCTTCGTGGCCGCCGACGCGGCACATGCCCGCCCCATCGAACAGCTCTTCCGGAACGCCGGTGCCGTGGAGGTCCGCCATGCCACGGCGTGAGCGTCGTGCGGGGTTCACGCTCGCGCTGGCGGTGGCGTCGATCGCCGCGACCGGTTGCGACTGGTACTACAACAAGCTGCCGTCGCCCGACGACGTTATGCACGCCATTCCCTGGTTCGACCACATGATCTATCAGAAGTCGGTGACGCCGTACGGCCGCGCCGACGTGCCGCGCTACACGGTGCCCGGCACGGTGCCGATCAACGGCGGAGAGCCGGACTGGGGAGCCGAGTGGGCGGGAGGCAAGACGACAACCGCCGATACGCTCACGAACCCGACGAAACCCGGCGCGCCGGCGCCCACGCCGCCGCCGTACAATCCCAGCGTCCCGCAGATCCCGGCCGATTTCGCCGCCCGCGGCGACACGCTGTTCCATACGTATTGCTCGGTTTGTCACGGCCAGGGCGGGGCGGGGGATGGGCTGGTGGGGCGGAAGATCGGCGCGCCGTCGCTCCTCACCGCGCACGCCCGTGGCCTGAGCGACGGCTACATCTACAGCATGATCCGCTACGGGCGCGGTCTCATGCCGCGCTACGGCGACAAGATCTACGATCCGCACGACCGCTGGGCCATTGTTGACCACGTGCGCGCCTTGCAGGCGGCGGCACCGGCGCCGCCTGCGCCCGCTTCGCCCGCGCCGCGAGGGCCGCGCTGATGGACCCCGCCCGGTTGCGCCAGCGGCTCGTGTCGGCATCGCTCGCCGGCCGCTACGAGCTGTTCCTTGGCATCGGCGGCGGCCTTGCCGTGCTCGGGCTCATTCTCTTCATCAGCTCGATCAGCGGCGCAGGCGCGGACCGGGCGTGGGGTCTATTCCACGTCAACTGGATCTACTTCACCGGTCTCGCCGGGGGGAGCATCGCTCTTGCGGCGGCCTATAAAATCGCGAACGCCCGCTGGTCGGGCCTCGTGCTCCGATTCGCCGAAGCGTCGGTGGCGTTCTTCCCGATTTCGCTCCTCGGGCTCGTCGTCATCTTCACGCTGGGATATTCCCACATCTACGGACCAATGGCGGCGCAGTTGCCCACCATGCAGCCGGCCAAGATCGTCTGGCTCTCCCGTTGGGTGATGTTCATCCGGCTGCTGATCGCGCTCGGCGCACTGTACTACGTGGGGTGGCGCTTCGTGCGCGCCGACCTCGTGCCCGATGCGTTTGCCGCCCGCGAGACCGTGACCGGCGCCCGGCGTGCGCGCTTCCTCCGCCTCACCGCCGGCTACGACGGATCCGAAGGCTCGATCGAGCTGAACGACCACCGGATCCGCCAGGGCTCGGCGACGTATGCCGTGCTCTTCGCGGCGGTGTTCACCTTGCTCGCGTTCGACGGCGTCATGGCGCTGCAGCCGCACTGGTACTCCAACCTGTTCGGCGGCTGGTTCTTCATGGCCTGCTTTCTCGGCGGCCACATGCTGCTCGCGCTCCTCCTCATTCACAACGGCCGCCACCTCGGGATCGTCGATCTCATCTCACCGAAGCAGCGGCATGACCTAGGCAAGCTGTGCTTCGGGTTCACCGTGTTCTGGATGTATCTCCTCTGGGCCCAATTCATCGTGATCTGGTACGGCAACATGCCCGAGGAAACCGGGTTCATCTACAGCCGACTCTGGGGACCGTGGGTGCCGATCGCCCGGCTGGTGTTCCTCGGGATGTTCGTCGTGCCGTTCATGGGACTCCTCGGCGTGGCACCGAAGAAGACGAAGGTCACCCTCGGCTTCTTCGCGGCGGTGAGTCTCGTGGCCCTCTGGCTCCAGAGCTACATCCTCGTCCTGCCCTCCATCACGACGCTCCCCGGCCCGGCATTCGGCGTGTTTGAGCTCGGGCCGACGCTACTCTTCACCGGTCTCTATCTCCTGAGCTATGCCTGGTTCGGTCGGACGTTTCCGATGGTGTCGCCCCGGCTCGCCGAGATCACCCTGCGCCGCGAGCTCGGTCACCACGAGGTCGACGTCTTCGACCACGAGGATGCGGATCGGGACTACGTGCATGATGCAGACTTGTAAAGGGCGGTAGAGGCGGTAAGGACCGGAGGGGAAGGCGGCTTCGCTAACGCCTTCCCATCCTCAACAACCTGTTCATCATTGCCCGAAGCGAATCCTTCGGCAGGCTGCCGGTCACCGCGACCATGCGGTCGCCGCGACGGAGCGCGAGCGCGCTTCCGAAGCCTTCAGGTGCAGAGTGCGCCTGCACCGGGGCCGACGCGGATTCGCTGCTCACCGACGCGGGGTGTGTGCCGAGCAGCACCGAGACATCCGCGGCCGGCCCTTCAATTGTGCGGATCACTTCGCCCGACTTGAGCTGCTGCGCCACGACCATGAGCGGCCGCTTGCCGCTATCGCCGCCCTGAACCTGTACCTCGACCACGGGAAGTCCATCGATGCGCGGCGGCGCATCGCCCGCCGCGTCCTTGGCGCCGTCCCATGACACCGTGCGCCACATGCGGCCCACTTCGAGCTGCGCGTCCTTCGGAATCTGCCCGATGGTGGTCAACTCCGCCGCCGTGTGCTGATCAATGTCGCGTCCGGCGTGCGCGGCACCGCCGCCTGAGCTCCGGGCGGCGAGTTGGTCAGTGCTGCTTCGCGTGTGGCCGCTCGCGCGGTGGCGCTGGGCCGGTGCCGAATGAGGCGCCGCACGCGTGGAAGAGGTCGCGTGACGCTCGGCTGGGCTTCGCGCCGACGTATCGGCCGGCTGCTCAGGTTCGGCCGCGAGCATGGGGGCGGTGGTCGGCGGTGAGGGTGCGTCGGCCAGGCGCGGTGTCTCGGCGAGGGAACCCGGAAGGTCAGCCATACGCGGGGCGCTCGGGTCGATCGAGTGCCGTTCGGTCGGGCGGACCAGGACACTCGCCCCCCACCCCACGCCCAGTGCCGCAACCACGCTCGCGGCCCATGCCACGCGATGCAGTCGGCGCTGGCGCCGGGCGAGCCGCTCGTCGGCGATCCGGCGGATCTCCGCGCTGGGCGGCGGGAGGCGTCGGCGCGGCGCCGCGCGGGCGAGGAGCGCCGTGGTGCGGTCGCGTAGCGCGGCGATGCTGTCACGCAGGGTCTGACAGCGGGTACACTCGGCCAGATGACTCTCGATCTCGACGCACTCGAGCCGCTCGAGACCCTGATCGAGGTAGGCGTGCAGACGGTCTTCAGGAATGTGCAACATGCCCACCTGCTCCCTGTCGGCCGTGCGCGGCCACCAACCGCTTCCGTGCGCGGGCCAGCGTGGTGCCGACCGCGCCGAGTGCGAGGCCGGTCTGGTCGGCGATTTCGGGGTAGCTGAGCCCCGCGTCCCATAGCAGCAGGATCTCGCGATCTCGCGGCGTGAGCACCTCGAGCGCATCGTGCACCAGCATCAGCTCCTCGTCGCGCTCCATCTGCTCATCGGCCGACGGCGCGCGCGACGGCATCGCCACGGGATCGCTCTTGAGCAGCGTGAGGTGACGCCGGCGGCGGACCGCCGCTCGCGCCTCGTCCCGTGCGAGGTTTGCGGCCACCGCGAAGAGCCACGCCCTCGGCTTTTCGGGCCGGTGCGTCAGCATGCGCACGAACACCTCCTGGGCCAGATCCTCTGCCCGCTCGGCGTCCCAGACCTTCCGGTAGAGAAACCGGACCACCGCCGTGTAGGTGGATTCGTATAGCGCTTCGAACTCGTCGCTCACGTATCCTCACGGCCGCTGGCTCGGATGGCGCGCTGCGGGGAGTTCCGCGGGCGCCTGGCGGGCACTGCCATGTGGACGCCGGGCCTGTACGGGGTTGCACACCGCGGTTCGGGCATCATTCCCTCTGTGTCCGGCGGCGCACCGGCCGGAACACGCAGCCGGGGTGCACGCCCTTGTTTCTGGGCGGCCAGTCGCTGCAGAGATCCGGTTTGGCCGGCCGTCCGTCGACCCGTTCCCGGCCGTGCAGCGCACAGCTGATCCCGTCGCCTTCAAGATACCCGCACGCCGAGATCACTTCGGCCTCGATCGAGAAATCGCCCGGCCGGGTGACCTTGCACATATATGGCGAGCGGCGGGCCCGCACTAGCGCCTCGAGTGCCTTCTGCCTGCGCGTGCACATGATCTCGATCTGGAGGTCGCGACAGCACGCCGCGCCGCGGCGGTTGTCGGCTGTCCGGCAGGGCGCGCTCACACACGGATTGTCGGTGACGATCACTGGGAGCGCGCGGGGCGTGGCCGGCGGCGGTGGAGCTGCGGGGCGTCGCAGCTCGCGCGCTACGAGCCGCATGCCGTCCACCACACGGAATCGGTCGCCTCCCAGGCGGCGTGGTTGCGCGGCGATCCGCCCTGCCCGATGGGGCGCGCTTGCATAGCCGTGCGCCAGGCACGTCGCTCCTTCGCTGCGGAGCTGCAGGTGGCGGCAGGGCACGTGCAGAACCGCCTCGACGTACAGGTCGCCGCCCCCCTCCCAGATGTCGCCGAAGGCGATCTGCGCCGTGTGGCCGAGCAGCCAGGTCGCCTCGTGGTCGAGCGACGTCCGTCCTTCCTCCAGCGAGCCGATGCGGAGCGTGACCTTGAGCCGCCGGCACTGGCTCCCGAGCGCACGGCAGGGAGGCGCCCCAAGCGCAACAACCTTGCGGGGAGATCGGGGCGATGCCAAATTCACGGCTGCCCAAACAATCTTGTGAAATTCTTCACAACCATGTTCGGGCCGGCGTCCGACCCTCGCTCAGGTGGTGCGTCCAACGTTCAACAATTCGGAGGCTCAAGAGTGATGCGCATTTCGTCCTTCGCGGTGGGGCTCGCCTTCGTGGTCGCGGCATGTGGCGGCGAGAAGCAGGCCGCCAATCAGTCGACTACCACAACTCCCCCCGCTGACCAGCCCGCCGCGCCGGCGCCGGCGGCCGCCGGCTCGGACGCCCCGGCGCCCGGAGGCGCGAACCACGACGTGAACATGGTGCTGGAGGGGACCACATACAAGTACGTCCCCAACACGCTCACGGCCAAGCCGGGCGACGTGATCACGTTTCATAGCGTGAGCGGCGGCGCACACAACGTACAGTTCTATCCTGACAGCATCCCCGCCAACGTGCCGCCGCAGATCAAGGCGCTCGCCGTGGCGCCGCTCGAGGCGGGGGGCAGCCTCGTGAACGAGTCGCTCAAGACCGAGGGTGAGTCGTTCCAGCTGTCGCTCAAGGACGCACCCACCGGCACCTACCATTTCTTCTGCGGGCCGCACCACGCGCTCGGCATGGTCGGCGTGCTGACCGTCCAATAGCCGCGCGCCAGCATCGGAACTGCGCGAGGGGCCCGGCGCCGGGCCCCCTCGTCCGGTTCCGCGCAGCCGCGGATCAGGTCCGCCGCGCGACCGCAAGTCCGAACCCGCTCCCGACCGCGAGCCCGGCGAGCGCGTCGACCACATAGTGCATCTGGCAGTACACCACTCCCACCGTGAGCAGCGCGGCCGGCACGGCGACCAGGACGCCGAGCCGGCGCGACGCAGCCCACGCGGAAAACGTGGCCGCGACGCTCGCCGCCACGTGCGACGACGGAAACGCCGCGCCGTACGAGCTGCCGCGTGCGAGCGTGGCGTACACGAGCCGCGCCGCGGGGTTGTCGAGGAACGCCGCATCCGGGCGTGGAAACGCGTAGTACGGTCCCGCCACCGGGAAGAGCACGAAGCAGAGAAAGCAGAACACGAACGTCGCCACGACCGCGAGCACGAATCGCCTGAGTCCCGGGCGGTCGCGCCATGCGAGGAGCAGGCCCGCCGGTATCGCAATGATGAAGTAGTAGCTGAAATACGCGGCGTGGAGCACCGTCGACCAGAGCCGGCTCGGGTCGGCGCGCCACCAGTCGCGGCTCGGCTGGCCACCGAAGAGCGCTGCCTCCCAGCGCTGCACGAGGAGGTCGTGCACTGGCAGGCGACCCCCGCCGTTCAGGACACCCAGCGCGCTGTAGAGCAATGGCAGCAGCAACAGCGGATAGATTTCGCGTACGACGCCACCGAAGGGACCGAGCGTCCGCCGCGTGAGGAGAAGAACGAGCAGCGCCATGAGGACGTTGAGGAGCAGCACCCATCCGCAGCGGGGGAGCACGCCGATCCGGAGAAGCGCAACGAGCGACGTCGCCGCCGCATAGCCGAGCACCACGGCGTCGACCGGCCGGAGCCGGTGCGCTCGCGCCGCCACGTCACGGGCCGTCTCCGCGCCGTCCGCGATCACAGCCATCCGGCCGCGCAATACCAGCGATACGTGTCTGCGAGGCCGGAGGCCAGCTCATATCGGGCACGCCAGCCGGTGTCGCGTGTGAGGGGCCCGGGGTCGGCGGTCCAGGCGGCCTGAAAGAATTCATTGGCCTTATCGGCGGTAAGGATCGTCGCCTGCCCCGCGATGCGTGCCGCGGTGCCGGTGACGCCGAGGAGCGCGCGGCCGACGAGCTGCGGCAGCGCGATGACTCGGACTCGCCGCCCCATGGTGGCGCCGACCGACTTCACGAAATCACCGCTGGTGAAGGTCTCCGGATGGCACACATGATAGAGTCGCTCAGCCGGCGCCGTCGAGGCCGCCACGAGCGCCGCGCCGAGGTCGGCGGCATGCACCGCGCTCAACTCCTGCTCGCCTCCGCCGAAGACCGGCGCTATTCCGATCCGGGCGAGCCGGAAGAGCTTCAGGACTTCACGGTCGCGCGGGCCGTACACCATCGGCGGCCGCACGATGGTCCAGGGCACCCGACCCTCCCGCACCACGGCCTCGCCAGCCAGCTTGCTGCGCCCGTAGGCGGTCACCGGTCGCGGCGGCTCCTCGCCGGTCAGCGGATGGCCTCGCTCGGCCGGACCGGCTGCCGCGAGTGAAGAGACCAAAACGAGTCGGCCCACGCTCCCTGCCGCTGCGGCTGCGACGACCGCTGCCGTGCCGTCGCGGTTCACCCGCTGGAATTCCGCCTCGCTCCGGGCCGCCACGACCCCCGCGGCATGGAAGATCACGTCCTGACCCTCGGCCGCCTGTCGGAGGGCCGTCCCATCCTCGAGACCGCCGGCTACGATCTCAACGCCAAGCGTCGCGAGTGGGCCGGCCTTCGCCGGCGAGCGCACCAGCAGCGTCACATCGGCGCCGCGCGCGCGGAGCGCCTCGACCAGGTGGCTCCCCACGAACCCGGTCGCGCCCGTGACCAGCGCCTTCATAGCGGTCGATCGTAGAACCGATACGTCTTGTAGACCCGCCAACCCATTTTGACCATGCCCGCGATCATCGGGGCGTTGTCCTCGAGGATCCACCCCGCCTCGCCCCAGTGAATACCCTTGGCGTTGCCATGCTTCCAGATGGCGAGGTAGAGTGCCGAGTCGAGCCCCTTGCCGCGAAATTCGGGCACGGTGCCGAGGAGCAGGACGCGGAGTCGCCCGATGCGGCGTGTCTTGAGCATCCAGAGCACTCGCACGAGACCGGGAACAAACGCGCCGGAGCGGTTGCGCCGGAACGCCACGTTGAGGTCGGGAAGACCGATGGCGAATCCGACCGGCTGGCCGTTCCGTTCGGCGAACAGCACGAGCTCCGGTACCACGACCGGCCGAAACTGCTCGGCCAGGTGGTCGATCTCGTGGTCGGTGAGCGGCACGAATCCCCAGTTCTTTTCCCAGCCGGCGTTGTAGAGCTGCTTGATGCGGGCAACTTCTCCGGCAAAGTCGGCCATGTTGAGGGGACGTATGGTCACGCCGTAGCGGCGCTGGAGAAGCTCGCCCGCGCGGATCAGGCGCGCTCCGCCTTCACCCGCCGGATCCTGCCCCTCGAAGCAGACCACGTCCTTCGCCTTCGCGAAACCGGCGTTGGCGACGAGATCGACGTAGTATTGCGGATTGTGCGGCATCATGAGGGTCGGCGGCGTGTCAAAGCCTTCCACCAGCAGACCACATTCGTCGTTGACCGAGAACGACGCCGGACCGCGCATGGTGTCGAGCCTGCGCGCCCGCAGCCAATCACCGGCGGCCGGGAAGAGCGCATCGGCGACGCCCTGATCGTTCACCGACTCGAAGAAGCCGAAGAAGCCGACCCTGTCGCCGTGGGTCTCGTTATGCAGGCGATTGTGGATGGCCGCAATGCGGCCGACGACCTCGCCGCCGCGCTCGGCGAGGAAGTACTCCGCCTCGGCGTGCTCGAAAAAGGGATTCTTGGTGCGGGAAAGAAGCGTTGCCACGTCCCGACGCAACGGCGGGACCCAGAGTGGGTCCCGTGCGTGGAGTCGGTAGGGGAGTGCGATGAACCGCCGAACGTCTCGAGAGGATCGCGCCGGCCGCACGCGGACCGCAGGCGTCAGATGACGCCCAGCTCCCGTCCGATGCGGCCGAAGGTCTCGAGGGCGTAATCGATCTGATCGAACGTGTGCGTCGCCATGAGGCTGGTACGAAGCCGGCACTGGGTCGGCGCGACCGCCGGCGGTGCCACCGGATTCGTGAATACGCCGGCATCGAACAGGCGCCGCCACATGAGGAACGTGCGCTCCATGGGGCCGATCAGCACCGGGACGATCGGCGTCTCGGTGGGGCCCACGTCGAAGCCGAGCGCGCGGAAGCCGCTGTGCAGGCGGCGGGTATTCTTCCAGAGCTGCTCGCGCCGTTCCGGCTCCCGTTGCAGGACTTCGAGCGCCGCCAGGACGCCAGCGGTGTTGGCGGGCGGGAGGGATGCCGTGAACATGAGCGGACGGCTGTGGTGGCGCAGATAGTGGATGACGCTCTCCGGTGCCGCGACAAATCCCCCGATCGACGCCAGGGACTTGGAGAATGTGCCGGCGATGATGTCGACATCGTCGCTCATGCCGAAGTGGGCCGCGGTACCGTCGCCGTTGGGCCCGAGCACGCCGAGCGAGTGCGCGTCGTCCACCGCGAGGGCGGCGGCGTGCTTCCGGGCGAGTGGAACGAGACCCGGCAGGTCGGCGATGTCGCCCTCCATCGAATAGACGCCGTCCACGATGATCATTGCCGCGCGATTGGAGCGATCGCGCTCGAGCCGGCGGTCTAGCGCGGCCAGATCGCCATGGTTGAAGCGCTCAGTCTCGCCGTAGGAGAGCTTGGCGCCATCCACGATCGAGGCGTGGTCCAGCTTGTCGAGATAGACCACGTCGCCGCGTCCCACGAGCCCCGAGATGAGGCCCAGATTGGCTTGGTAGCCGGTGGAGAAGACGAGGCACGCCTCCTTGCCGACGAATTCGGCCAGGGCGCCCTCGAGCTGCTCATGCAGATCGAGCGTCCCGTTCAGAAAGCGGCTGCCCGTGCATCCCGAGCCGTAGCGAGAAAGGGCACGCTGCGCAGCCTCCAATACCTGGGGATGGTGAGTCAGCCCGAGGTAGTTATTGGAGCCCAGCATGATGCGCTTCTGACCCTCAATGACGACAACCGTGTCCTCGGACTCGGAAATCGGCTTGAAGTAGGGGTACAGGCCGGCCGCCTGGACCTCCCTCGCCTTGGTGAAGTTTCGACACTTCTCAAAGAGCGCGACCTGCTGGAGCGTCTGTGTATCCACGGTGCCTCGGCTCGAATCGGGGTGACGGAGCCCCAGAATACTTTGTGGCTGAACGAGTTAAGCTACCATGCGATAGGAACTGCCACAAGCGCTCGGCCAAGGGGTTCGGGGGCCGCGGCAGGCAAGCCGGTGCAAAAGGTGGCAAGTGTCGGGCCGGGTCGTTGATCGTCATTCCGAGATTCTACGGATGCTAAAGTGCTGCAGCCTGACGCCGTCGAGACCGCCGAGCAGTTGGTCGAAGAACCCATCCCCGAGGGCGCGCCATGCGTCGAGGTTCAGGCGATAGATCACGAACTGGCCATCGCGCGCATCGCACACGAGGCCCGTATTCCGGAGGATCGATAGGTGGTGGCTGGCGTTGCTCTGTGAGAGCGAGAGGTGCTCGCAAAGCTCGGTGACGCTGGCTTCGCCCTGGGCCAGGGCGAGCACCAGATTGAGCCGGGTTTCGTGACTCAATATCCCGAGCAGACGCGCGGCGGTGGTGATGTATTCCTGGCTCAAGAGACGCCGGGCCATCAGCTTGACACCCCATGGGGAAGCGTGGAGTATACAACCATGTCGGCGAGCACCACTCCGCCGCCGGACCATGATCCATTTGGGCCGGCGCCAACCCCTCTGCCGCGCCGTGCGTTCCTCCAGCGCGCCGTGCTCGGGGCGCTTGCGATCGCCGGCTCGAATGCGCTGACGGATCCCGGCCGGCTCTTTGCGGCCGCGCGTGCGCCGCTGGGCCCCGGTACGCCTGAAATTCCCAACGACGAAGTCGCCCGCATCTTCCGGGAACGCTTTGGCAACCGGCCGATCACCCGGGCGCATGTGCAGCTCGACATGCCGGCGGTGGCCGAGGACGGACGCGTAGTGCCGGTGATCATCGAAAGCGACATCCCGATGATGCCCGAGCGGTATGTAAAGGGCGTGCACCTGATTGTCGATCACAACCCTGATCCGGACCTCGCGGCCTTCTATCTGACGCCCGTGGTCGGGCGGGTATCCCTGTCGACCCGCATCAAGATGAAGCGCACCACTTGGGTGCGGGCCATCCTCGAAACCAATACGGGCGAGCTCTGGGCGGACTATGCCCACGTACTCGTCACGTTGAACGGCTGCGGATGATGCGCCATGACATCGGACAGGCCCGGATCCGCGTGCCCGACCGTATCACGAAGGGCGACGTGATCATCGTGAACGCCATCGTGAGTCACCCGATGGACACGGGGTTCTTCCGCACCAAGGATGGCGACCCGATTCCCGCGTACTTCATCAACGAGGTGCACGTGGAGTACGGTGGTGAGGAGATTGCCCACTTCGAGTGGACCTCGGGAATCAGCCGCGATCCCCTCGTCAGCTTCACGGTCAAGGCAGACCGGGAAGCACCGCTCGCCATGACATGGAAGGACAACAAGGGGGGCGTGTTCAAGCAGTCCGTCAACATCGCGTTCACCTCCGCCTGACCCGGTACGGCCCCACGGTTGTCGCAGTCCTCCTCGCGCTCTGCGCGGTGCCCGTCGCCTGGGGCGCCGATTTGCTGGGTGCCGTGCCGTCGCGCGCCGCATCGGCGGCCGTATTTCCGATTCGGGCACTTGCACCGGGCGTGTACGCGGTCATCGGTGACACTGGACGCGGTTCGGAGGGGCGGCCGAACGCGGGATTCATGGTCACCGATGACGGTGTCGTCGTGATCGATGCCGAAGGAAGTCCGCGTGACGGGCGAACGCTGCTCAGAACCATCCAATCGGTCACCCGGCAGCCGATCCGATGGCTCGTTCTCACCCACCACCACCCGGATCACATGTTCGGCGCGATCGTGTTTCGCCGGGCGGGCGCGAAGGTGATCGCGCATCCCGACCGGCGGACGCTCGCCTCGGCCGGCGGCTTCGACGCGCTGGAGAAGGATTGGACCCGGGTGGCGGGGCGGGACGCGATGCGCGGCTTTGCATACGCCGACAAACCCGACGTCCCCGTGACGGGCACCGACACGCTTGAGCTAGGCGGCAAGACGTTCGTCATCATGCACCCCGGCGCGCCGCATACCGCCGGCGACCTGATGGTCTGGCTGCCGGCGGCGCGCGTGCTGTTCGCGGGCGACGTCCTGATCGAAGACGGGATCACGATGATTGTCGACGGCAGCTCGCCCGCATTGCTCCAGGCGCTCGCTACGATCGACTCGCTCGACCCGAAGGTGTCGGTGCCGGGTCACGGCGCCATTCCGGCGAATCCTTTGACGCTCATCGAGAAAACGCGGGCCTACATCACGGGCCTCCGCGCCGAGATGCGGAAGGCGGTCGAGCAGAACGTGCCGATGCAACGCGCGCTTGCGGCGCTGCCGCCGCCGGACGAAACCCGTCCGGTGTCGGTCAACTCCCGCCGGCGGCGCAACGCCGTGCGGGTCTACCTGGAAATGGAAAAGGACGTTATGGGACTCGGACCGGATACGGCGCAATGACGCCGTGCTTGCTTGTCCGCAGCCGCATGCGGGCCGCGCTGGTCCTGAGTCTTTGCCTCGGCTGCGCCGGAGCCGGCGCCGGTTCGAGCGGCCGACGTGCAGCTCCGGCGCCGGCCATGGCCGCAGATACCTCCGCGCTGCCCCGGCTCGTGACCACCGGCCAGCTCGCCGACTGGCAGAAGCGCGGTGATGTTCTCCTGATCGACGTGCGCACCGATCCGTTCGATTATCTCAAGGATCACATCCCCGGCGCCGAATACCTGAATACCGAAACGCTGCGCGCATCGGATCACGGCGTGCCGATGCAGCTCATGCCGGCGAGCTGGTACGCCGATCTCTTCAGCCGACTCGGCGTTCGCCGGGACCGGCCGGTGGTGATCTATTCCGCGGGCGAGTCGCACAACATCGATGCGACGTTCCTCGCATGGCTGCTGCAGGGGTGGGGATATCCGCGGGTATACCTGCTCGACGGCGGCTACTCGAAGTGGCAGCTCGAGCAGCGGCCGCTCGCACAGCACTATCCGAAGATCGTCCCGTCAACGCCGCCCGGTGGCAGCTTCCGCCCGTCCGCTGCGGGCCTCGCGGACGTGCGGCGCGCGGTCGAAACCGGCTCGTCGGTGCTGGTGGACGCGCGGAATCCGCAACAATATGCCGGCCTCGCGGGGGCGCAGCTTCGCCGGGGACACATTCCGGGCGCCATCAACCACTTCTGGAGTGACGATCTGGAGCAGGTGGGGTTCGGCCACGTCTGGAAACAGCCGGCGGCGCTCAGGGCAAGCTACGAGGCCCAGGGGATTACGCCCGACAAAGACATCATCGTCTACTGCAACAGCATGACGGAAGCCACCCACGTCTACTTCGCCCTGCACGATCTGCTCGGGTACGCGCGGGTGCGGGTGTACACCGGGGCATGGACGCAGTGGGCGGAACGGGAGGACCTGCCGGTCGTGGCGGGGCTGGCGAGCGCGGCCCGGAGCGGTCGCTACGCCGCAGCGAGGTCACCTCGCCACTCCGCTCGACCACAGTGGGGGGAAGACCTGCGGTCCGGGTGAACGCGCCGGCTGCGGGGTGCGATCCTGCCGGCGCGCGGGGGTCAGTCGCCGCCGGGCGCGCCGGAGGTGGCTGGCGGCTCGGCCGAGGCGATGCCGCTCCGAAGCTGCCACGGATGCCACAGCATGCCGCCCTGCATGACCCATTCGACCGACTCGACGTTGCGGATGTCAGCTAGCGGGTTTCGGTCGAGGAGGACCAGGTCGGCATAGCGTCCGGCCTCGATGGTTCCGAGGGTTCGCGCCGGTTCGCCGCCGATGGCGCGGGCGGCGTCGCGCGTGGCAGCGGTGAGGGCGGCCGCCGGCGAGAGGCCGATCGAGTCCACCAGCAGCCTGAGCTCGCTTACAAGCGAGGCGCGATCGCGCGCGGGACCATACGCCACGTGGTCGGTGCCGGCGGTGATGCGCACGCCCCGCCGCACGGCCTCGCGGGTCACGGCCATGCTGAAGCCGACCGATGCATGGGCAAACTCAGCCGGCAGCGAGGGCGAGGTCCCGACCACACCGTCGAAGTGCGCCTGGCTCCGGAGCGTCACATCGAGCGTGGGCTCGAGGAAGGTGCCCCGCCGCGCCATGGTGTCGAGAGTGGCGCCGATCCGCGGATCGTGCGCGGCCTCAGGCGTTTCGAGGCTCGCGCCAGTGGTGAGAATGGCGCTCGACGCGAGCAGCCTGTCGCGCGCCACACCGGAGAGCAGGTCGCCGACGAGCAGCGACGCGTGGACGATGCCGTCCTCGCCCGCGCGTACGAGCTCGCCGGGATTCGCTGGCTGCACCCACGCGTGGCCCCATGCGGATATCCCGGCGCGGTGCGCCGCGTCGACCAGCGCGCGCGCCGTGGCGGAGTCGAAGTACGCGTAGAGCTTGAGCCCGATGGCTCCGGTCTTCCGGGCTTCCGCGACAAGGGAATCGGCGTTGTCGCCGTGCGTGAACATCATCGGCGACCAGCCCCGCGCTTCCATCGCCTGCGCCTGCGGCATCCGCAGCGCCACACTGCCGTCGGGGAGCTGCACTTGGTCCCGCTCGTAGAAGAAGCGGAGACCCGCGACGAGTTGCATGGCATACACCCGCGGCGCGGCGGAGAGCGCGTGCGTTCGCGAGAGCAGCTCGGCCGGATTCGTCCCCATGTCGCGCACGCTCGTGATGCCCTGGGCGAGCAGATCCTTGAGATCGGCGGCCAACTCCTCGCCGGCGCTGCCGCGCTCGAGGAAAAGCAGGTGCACGTGGGTATCGATGAGGCCCGGGATGAGCCAGCCGCCGTGCGCGTCGATGATGCGGGCGTCGCGGGGCGCGACGCATTCGGCGGCGGCGCCGGCGCAGAGGATTCGATCGCCGCGGACGAGCGTCACCGCATTCGGCACGGGCCCGCGGCCGGTGCCGTCCCAGAGCGTCGCGTTCACGATGGCGATGGCCGGTTCAGCCTCGCGCGGAGCGATGCGCGCGGGGCGCGGTGCAGGTGCGGCGCACGCACCGAGAGTCACCAGTGCAGCGAGCGTGAATATGCGTGACGTGCGATCCATGGTCCGCATCCTCCCCAAGCAAACATGTTGCGGCGGATCAAGGCTGTCGGTGACCGACCGTCGGAAACCCCGGTGACAGCCCGGCTGAGACGATCGTGACCCGGAACACGGGCCAACCCGCGGTTGCCGTGCACCCCGCGAGAGCGACGTGTATTTTGCGTGGAGATCGCGCGGAGGCCGCGGTTATTCCCCTTGATACGCAAGGGGCATACGCACCGGTGCCCGCGCGGGGGTCCCGGCCATGAGCGTTTTTCCCGACAACCGTCCCCGGCGGCGGCGCCGCAGCAGCGCGATTCGGCGCCTCGTGCGCGAGCACGCGCTCGACGCCGGCGATCTCATCGCGCCGCTCTTCGTGGTGCATGGCGACGCCATCGAGCGCGAGGTGGCCTCGATGCCGGGCGTGCATCACCGCTCGGTCGACGCGGTGCTCGACCGGGAGGTGGACCGGCTCCATCGCCTCGGCATCGGGGCGGTGCTGCTCTTCGGCATTCCGGCGGCGAAGGACGAGATCGGGACGGAGAACTTCGACCCGGATGGCATTGTGCAGCGCGCGCTCCGGCGGATCCGGGCCCGGCGCCCGGAGTTGCTGCTCGTCACGGATGTCTGCTGCTGCGAGTACACGACCCATGGCCACTGCGGGGTCGTCCGCGCCGGCGTTGTCGACAACGACGCGACGCTCGAGGTGCTCGGTCGCGTGGCAAAGAGTCACGCCGCGGCCGGTGCCGACCTCGTGGCGCCGAGCGGGATGATGGACGGAATGGTGCGCGCGATCCGCGCGGCATTGGACGGCGCCGGCTACGCGGAGTGCGGAATTCTGAGCTACGCGGTGAAGTACGCGAGCGCGTTCTACGGTCCATTCCGCGAGGCCGCTGAGAGCGCGCCGGCATTCGGCGACCGGCGGCACTACCAGATGGATCCGGCCAATCTGCGCGAGGCGCTCGTCGAAGCCGCGCTGGACGAGGGCGAAGGGGCCGATATGCTGATGGTGAAGCCGGCGCTCGCCTACCTCGACGTGGTCCGCGCGGTCCGCGAACGCACGGCGCTGCCGCTCGTGACCTACAACGTGAGCGGCGAGTACGCGATGGTAAAGGCGGCGGCGCGTGCCGGCTGGATAGACGAGCGGCGCGTTGTGCTCGAGGCGCTCATCGGTATGCGCCGCGCGGGGGCGGACGCCATCATCACCTATCACGCGGCGGACGCGGCGGCGTGGCTCGCGGAGCCCGACCGCGGATGACCCAGGTCCGGGTGATGGGCGCCGGCACCGAGCGCTCGGCCATGCTCTTTGCGCGGGCGCTCGAGTTGCTGCCTGGCGGCGTCAATAGTCCCGTCCGCGCCTTCAAGGGCGTGGGCGGTGTGCCCCGCTTCATCGCGCGCGGCGAGGGCGCCGTTGTCGTTGACGTGGACGGCAACCGCTACGTCGATCTGGTGCTCTCCTGGGGGCCCCTCATCCTGGGCCACGCGCATCCGGACGTCGTCGCGGCCGTGGTCGAGGCGGCGCGCGGGGGCACCACCTTCGGCGCACCGACGGAAGCGGAGCTGCAGCTCGCGGAGCGCGTGATCGAGACGTTTCCGTCCGTCGAGATGGTGCGATTCGTGAGCTCGGGCACCGAGGCGGCGATGAGCGCGGTGCGGCTCGCGCGGGCGGCGACGGGGCGCCGAGCCATCCTTAAGTTCGACGGGTGTTACCATGGCCACGCTGACGCGCTGCTCGCGGCGGCCGGATCGGGCGTCGCGACGCTCGGCCTGCCCGACTCGCCCGGCGTGACGGCGGCGGCGGTAGCCGATACGCTGGTGGCGCCGTTCAACGATCTTGACGCGGTCGCCGACTTTTTCCGTGCCCGAGCAGATGGGATCGCCGCGGTGCTGGTCGAGCCGGTGGCGGGTAACATGGGCGTGGTGCCGCCAGAGCCCGGATTTCTCGAAGGACTTCGGGAGCTGTGCACGCGGCACGGCGCGCTGCTCGTGTTCGATGAGGTGATGACCGGCTGGCGGGTGCATCCGCGGGGCGCGCAGGCGTTGTTTGACGTGCGGCCGGATCTCACGATTCTCGGCAAGGTGGTGGGCGGTGGACTGCCCGCGGCGGCGTACGGCGGTCGGCGCGATCTCATGCTACGCGTGGCGCCGGCGGGCCCGATGTACCAGGCGGGTACGCTGTCGGGCAACCCGATGGCGATGGCCGCGGGGCTCACTACTCTCGACATCCTGGCGCGTCCCGGCGTCTGGGATGCCGCGGAGCGCTGGGCGGCGCGTTGCGCAGACTCGCTGAGCAGGGCCGCTCGGGACGCGGGCACGGGACTCACCGTGCAGCGAGCCGGTACGATGTTCACGCCGTTCTTCGCGCCCGCGAGGGTGCGGAACTATGACGAGGCGAAGCGCGCCGACCGCGCGGCGTACGCCCGATTCTTTCACGCCATGCTCGCGTCCAGCGTGTACCTGCCGCCCTCGCCGTTCGAAGCTGCGTTCTCCTCGGCGGCGCATGGCGACGCCGATCTCGCGGCGGTCGAGGCCGCGCTCGCCGCAGCGTTCGACGCGTCCGTGTGGCATCGGTAGCCGTCGTCGGTGCAGGTGCCGCCGGCCTTGCGGCGGCGTACCGGCTCATGCGCCTTGGGGTTGACGTCACCGTCTACGAGGCGAGCGCGCGGACCGGTGGAGTGGTGCGGACCGAACGGCAGCGGGGGTGGCTCGCCGAGTGGGGTCCCAACGCTCTGACCTACCTGCCGCCCGAAGTCGAGAAGCTCTTGGCCGAGGTCGGTCTCGGCAAGCGATGGATTCATGCCCGCCGCTCGGCCCGCCATCGCTACGTAGTGCGCGGGCGGCGACTCGCTCGGGTTCCCCGGTCGCCGCTTGGGCTGGCCATCACGCCGCTCCTCTCCCTGCGCGCCAAGCTTCGCCTGCTGGGCGAGCCGTTCGTGCGCCGTGCCGCTGCCGATGAAAGCGTCGCCTCCTTCGTGCGGCGGCGGTTCGGGGCCGAGGCGGTTGACCTGGCGGCGGTGCTCGTCTCGGGCGTGTACGCCGGCGACCCCGAGCAACTATCGATGCGCTACGCGTTCCCGCGGCTCGCGGCCCTCGAGCAGAAGCGCGGCTCGGTGCTTCGCGGACTCTCGGGCGCACGCGCTCCGGAGGGGAGGAGCGGCGTTCGCAGCGGCCGCGTGCGGGTGCGGTCTCTGCCGGACGGCCTGCAGGAAATTCCCGACGCGCTTGCGGGCGCGCTCGGCGCCCGTGTGCATCTCCACCTGCCGGTGCGCGCGATCGCGCGCACGCCGGATGGTTGGAGCGTAGCGACGGACACGGGCGAGGTAGCGCACGATGCGGTGGTGGCCGCGACGCCGGCCCATGCGTTCGATCGGATGCACGTCGAGTGTCCGGGCGGCGCGCGGCTCCGCGAGCTCGCCGCGATCTCCCATGCACCGCTCGCGGTGCTCGCGCTCGGCTTCCGGCGCGAGGATGTGGGGCATCCGCTGGATGGCTTCGGCGCGCTCGTCACGCCCAAGGCGGATCGTGATCTGCTCGGCGTCATCTTCTCGTCCACCCTCTTTCCGGGGCGCGCCCCCTCCGAGCACGTGCTGGTGACGGCTCTCGCCGGTGGCGCGCAGCGGCCGTGGCTTGCGGCGCTCGAGGCCGAGCCGCTCGAACGCCTGCTTATGCCGGAGTTGCGCGCGCTGCTCGGGATCACGGCGCCGCCCGGATTCATTCATCATGTGCGCTGGCCGCAGGGCATTCCGCAGTACACCCGGGACCACGGCCGTCTGCTTGCAATGATGGATGAGGTTGAGCGCGCCAATCCGGGATTCCACCTCGCCGGGAGCTATCGACACGGCGTCTCGTTCGGTGACGCGCTCCGCTCCGGTCTCGGAGCGGCGGAGCGCGTTGCGGCGGACGTCGCGTCTATGCGGACGCCGTAGACGCCGCGGCGACGCTGCCGGAGGCGCTCGTTCCCCCGATCATCCCAGCGCGAGTCCGCGGAACGCGGCAAGAAGGCGTATTACCTTTCGTCCCATGCCGCTCCGAATTGGAACCCGCGGGAGCGCGCTCGCGCTGTGGCAGACCGAGCGCGTCCGCGCCTGCCTCGACGCGCGGGGGCACGCGACCGAGCGGATCGAGATCCGCACGACCGGGGACGTAGTGAGCGACGTGCCGCTCGCGCGCATCGGGAGTCGCGCTCTGTTCACCCGCCAGCTCGACGACGCGCTGCTCGAGGGGCGCGTCGATCTCGCCGTCCACTCGCTCAAGGACCTGCCGACGACGCTTCCGGAAGGCATCGCGATCGCGGCCGTCGGCCTCCGCGAGGATCCGCGCGATGCGTTGGTCTCGCGGGGCGGAATTCCGTGGAACTCGCTGCCGCACGGCGCCGTGGTGGCGACGAGCAGCCTGCGGCGCCGGGCGCAGTTGCTGGCCGCGCGCCCCGACCTCACGATCGACGACATCCGGGGGAACGTGGATACCCGGCTCGCCAAGCTCGATCGGAGCGATCGCTGGGCGGCAATCGTGCTCGCGGTGGCGGGGCTCGCGCGATTGGGCGCCGAGGCCTGCATCAGCGAACGGCTGCCGCTGGAGTTGATGCTGCCGGCGCCCGGGCAGGGTGCGCTCGCGGCGACGGTTCGGCGTGACGATGCGGGTGCACATGCGGCCGCGCGCGAAGCCTTCCACGACCGCGAGACCGCGCTCGCAACCGGCGCCGAGCGCGCGGTGCTTCGGCGGCTGGAGGGCGGATGCCAGGTGCCGGTCGCGGCGCATGCGCGGTTCATGACGGAAAATGGCGGCCACCGTCTCGAGCTCATCGGCCGGGTCGCATCCCTCGCCGGTGATGCGGTGGTGAGTGGCCGGCGCGTCGGCCCGGCCGATTCGCCGGAGGAGGCCGATGCCCTCGGCATCGCGCTCGCCGATGAGTTGCTGGCCAACGGTGCCGCCGCCATCCTCGACGCGGTGCGCGTCGCCGCCGCGTCAGCACCGGTGCCGGAGCCGTGATGCGCGCCGCTCGACCGGTAGTCGCACTCACATTGGCCGCCGATGGTTTCGCCGGTCTGAGCGAGCTCCTTGAGGCCGAAGGTTGTGAGGTCCGATCGATGCCGCTGCTCCGCTTCGCGCCGCCACCCGATTGGAGGTCCGTCGATGGTGCGCTCGCACGGCTCGCGGCATACCATGCGGTGGCCCTCACCTCCCCGCGCGCGGCGAGCGCCGTGGCATGCCGTGCCGCGGCCGCGCCCCTGGGCCGCGTGACCGTGCCGGTCTGGGCCACCGGTGCCGCCACCGCGGTTGCGCTCGGAAGCGTGCTCGGCATGGTGCGTCGGCCGGAGAAAAGGTTCGGCGCTGATGCCGGCGGCGACACGGCCGCAGGCGCCGCGCTCGCGCGCGCCATGCTGGCCGCGGGCACGCGTCCGCCGGTCCTTTACTTCTGCGGCGATGCGCGACGCGACGAGCTGCCGGCTGGCCTCCGCGCCGCGGGACTCACGGTGGACGAGATCGTGTGCTATCGCTCACTGCTGGCCGAGCCCGGCATGGCACGGCGCGCGGCGCGCGGCGCGTCGGCGCTCGTCGTCTCGAGTCCGCGCGTGGCGCAGTTGCTCGCGCGAACGGTCGACGCAACCGAACGCCCCCGACTCGTCGCGATCGGCCCGACCACGGCCGCCGCGGCCGAAGTCGCGGGCTGGCCCGCTGATGCCGTCGCGCAGAACGTGACCGCGGCATCGGTGGCCGATGCCGTGCGTTCGCTTCTCAAGCTTTTCGAAGCTCGATGACCACCACGACCGCCGCGACCAACGATCTGCTCCTCCGCGCCTGCCGCCGCGAACCGGTGGAGCGGCCGCCGGTCTGGCTCATGCGTCAGGCCGGCCGCTATCTCCCCCAATACCGGCGGGTGCGGGCGCAGGCGGACTTCCTCACGATGGTCGGTACGCCGGAGCTGGCGGCCGAGATCACCCTGCAGCCGGTGGACGCGCTCGGCGTCGACGCGGCCATCATCTTCAGCGACATCCTCGTCGTGCCCCGGGCAATGGGGATGGAGTTGTCAGTAGACGACGGAGTGGGGCCACGGTTCCACCAACCCCTCAGGTCGGCCGTGGATTTCGATCGCCTGCGCGATGCGGTACCCGAGGATGACCTGGACTACGTGCTCGAGGCGCTTCGGCTCGCGCGCCGTGAGCTCGACGGGCGGGTGCCGCTCATCGGATTCGCGGGCGCGCCGTGGACCCTCGCGAGCTACATGATCGAAGGCGGCGCCTCGAAGAACTTCGCGCTTGCGAAGCGCTTTCTGCTGGAGGAGCCCGCGCGCGCACACGAACTGCTAGGCCGGCTCGGCCGCACGGTCGGTGCGTTCCTCCGGGCGCAGGTGGCGGCGGGTGCGCAGGTCGTGCAAGTCTTCGATTCGTGGGCCGGCGCGCTCGCACCCGACGACTTCCGTACCTTCGCGCTGCCGTATCTGGCCGAGGCGGTGCGGCTCGCGCGCGCCGCGGGGGCACCGGTCATCGCCTTTGCGCCGGGGGCAGGGTGGGCACTCGAGGAGATCGCAGAGGCGAGCGGCGCTGATGTGCTGGGAGTGGATTGGCACACCGACGCGGCCGGGGCCGTGCGGCGGGCCGCCCCACTCGGCGTCGCATTGCAGGGCAACCTCGACCCCTGCTGGCTCTATGCCTCTCCGTCCATCATCCGTGAGCGCACCCGCGCCATGCTGCGCGCGTTCGGCGGGCGCGGCCACATCGCCAACCTGGGCCATGGCATCCTGCCGGACGTGCCGGTATCCCACGCCAGGGCCTTCGTCGACGCGGTGCGCGAATGGCGCCCGTGACCGAGCGGAGCCGGTGCGCGGAGGCCACCCAGTGGATCTCGCGCCTCCACGACGGCGCGACTGCGCACTTTGCCGAGCTCGACGGCGGTGGCGCGTTCCAGGAAGATCGATGGGAGCGGCCCGGCGGAGGCGGCGGCGTCGCCCGCGTCATGGCCGAGGGAGCCACGTTCGAGAAGGCCGGCATCAATCGATCGGCCGTGCATGGTGACCTGCCCCCGGGTCTGGCCCAGCGGCTCGGCGCGCGGGTGCCGCCCGAATTGGCGGCTGGCGTGCAGGCGCAGTTTTTCGTCACGGGGATGAGCTTGGTCGTGCACCCGCGGAGCCCGCTCGTCCCGACCGTGCACCTCAACGTGCGCTACTTCGAGATCACGAGCCCCGGCGGCGAATTGCTCGACGCCTGGCTCGGCGGCGGCACCGACCTCACGCCGACGTATCCATTCCCCGATGATGCCATTCATTTCCATCGGGTGCTGCGTGATACGTGCGCTCGGCATCATCCCGCGTACTATCGCCGGTTCAAGCAGTGGTGCGATCACTACTTCGTGAACGCGCACCGCGGGGATGAGCGGCGTGGGGTCGGCGGGATCTTCTTCGACAATTTGCATGCGGGCGACGGGGGGCTCGACCTCGACCGGCTCTTCGACTTCGTGGGTGACGTGGGCCGCGTGCTCCCGGAGGCGTACGCCCCAATCGTCCAACTTCGCCGCGCGCTGTCGTGGGGCGAGCGCGAGCGGCAATTTCAGCTTTTCCGCCGGGGCCGCTACGTGGAATTCAATCTGGTGCACGACCGGGGTACGCACTTTGGGCTGCAGACCAACGCGCGGAGCGAGAGTGTGCTGATGAGCCTCCCGCCGCTCGCGAGCTGGCCGTACGCCCCGCAGTTCGCACCGGGCTCGTTCGAGGCGGAGCTGATGGCGATGCTCGAGCCGCGGGACTGGGTCTGATGCGCGCGCGAGCCGCTGGATGGCGGCGTGGGCCGTTCAATGGATTCATGGCAATGCTGCCGTCGCTCATGCTTGGGGTCGCGCTCGGCCCCACGCCTCTCGCCGCGCAATCCGAATCGCTCCGCGCCGCGGCAAAGCTCAGCGGGCTCACCACGGGCATGGCGCAGGCCTGCCTGCTCGATCCGACGCCGGTGCTCCACGCCTTCCGCGACCTCATGGATCGAAAGCAGATGCAAGGCGCGCAGAGGAGCAGACTGGTCAAGCTGGTCACCGAGGCGAGCGATCAAGGGGCGGCCACCCAGCAGCAGCCGGGCGCGATGAGCTGCGCGGAGGTGCGAGGGCAGATCCGGCGGACGACACGCCGGCTCCGACGAGCCAAGTGAGCTGGCGCGGTTTTCGGAGCCGGGCGCGGCACGTTATCTTCGGTGCGTTCGGGGCGGTAGCTCAGCTGGGAGAGCACCTGCTTTGCAAGCAGGGGGTCGCCGGTTCGATCCCGGTCCGCTCCATTCGCCGGTCCATCTTGGCAGCGGCGCGCGTCGACGATAGGTTGTGGACGCCGGATCGAGTACCCCGGAAATGACGCAACGAGGCTCCGTCGTTCCGCCGCCCGGCGGCGCGCCGCGGCCCAGAGGGCATATGCAGCAGCAGGTCTGTCCCCATTGCGGGCTCACCGTTCGACGCGGTCGCCTGGCGTGCGAGTTCTGCGGCGGGAGTCTGGTGGCCGCCCGCACCTATGGGCTCGCCATCGTCATCGCCGCAACCCTCCTGGTCGTGGTGCTTCTGGTCGGCGTCTACGCCCTGCACTCCGGTCGTCCAACCGTGGCGCCGGCCACGACAGGCGCGATACACCCCTAGACTGAACGGACGGCGCACGGCAGGCGCCCCGCTCCAATCCGCACGCGGCTGTGACTCCGGTCACGTCCGCGGGGCCCTTCCATGCGCAGACTTCGGGGATGATCATGATCCCACCGCCGACCCGGCATCGCCTGACCCGCGCCGAGCGCGCCGCCGAGCACGTTCGGGGTGGCTGGGCTGCGACACAGCGGCAGCTGGCGCGCTGTCTGGCGGAGGTGCCAGTCCTCATGCGCGAAGCCGCGCGGTGGCGGGAGCGCGTGTGGGTCGAGTCCCCCTGGCGGGATGCCGTCCGGGTGCGACTCAGGGTGACACCGAAGGAAGCCGACTCGGAACCGCGCCCCTGGTTTCCGCCGGTGGCCCCGTCGGGGCGGCGCCGCCTCAACATTCTGCTGGTCGAGCCCGACGCACGCACGCGGCGGGCGCTCACGCGCCTTCTCCAGCGCGCCCGAATGGCGGTGCTTCCGGTGGGCGACGGGCGCATGGCGCTCGATGCGCTCAAGATCGCCGCGAGTCGGGGGGGCTCGTTCGATTTGGTGATCGCTGCGGCACGGCTGCCCGACCTCACTACCCCGGAGCTCGTCCGCCGGCTCCGCGTGGCTCGGCCTGCGCTCCCGGTACTGCGCGTCTGCCCTGCTCGCGATGGCCTTCCGCCAGGCGGCCGCCCGATCCCTACGGCGCCGCTGCTTCCGCTCGTTGAGCCACTGCGCTGGCCCCAGCTCGCCGCCGGGATCGAGCACGCGGTGCTCGCCAGCACTTCCACATCGTCAGGCGCTTCTTACCTTTAGGTTGCGCCCTCACCCTGAGCCCGGCGGAGGAATCATGTGGTCACGACTCCCCGCGCCGCGACGTCGGGATTCCGGCCAGGCGCTCGTCGAGTACGCATTGCTGCTCATGTTCGTCGCCGGCGGGCTTCTGCTCACGCTGGTGCTGCTCGGCGACCAGCTCCGGGGCGAATACGGCCGGATGGGCGATCGACTCGCCCCGGCGGCCGGCGTCCCCGCGGTGGCGCCCGCGCCCGGCACCTCTCCCGTGGCGCACCCCGCAGTGAGCGACGAGGCCTGCGCCGGCCACCCGGAGCTGGCCGGTTGCGAATCCAAGCATCCCCGATGACGTGATGCGGGACGGCCGCATCGCGGGGAGACTCCACCGCCATGCATGCCGAACATGCCCGGATGCACGTCCGGCTCCGCTATCCCGATGACGCACGACCCCGACTGATCCTTGACGACGACGAATTCGAAGTGGTCGACCTTTCCGAGCGCGGCGTCCGCTATCGACAAGGCCGCGGCCCCGCGCCGGCGGTCGGCAGAAAGCTCGAGGGCATCCTGTGTCTCGCGCGCGGCGAAACGTTGCCGATCCGGGGCAGCGTGGTGCGGGTGCTTCGATCGGAGGCGGGGGCGGCGCCCGGCGCGCTCGAGGTCGCGGCGCATCTCACCGAGGTCGGCATTCCCCATCGCGTCATTGCCGCCGAGCGCCAGGCCATCGGCGCGCATCACGCCGAACACTGATCGGAGAGGCCCATGGCATCCGAGCGCGCCGAGCCGACGACGGTCGTGCTGCCCTGCTACAACGAGGCGGCGCGGCTCGATGCATCGCGGATCGCCGCGTTCGCCGGCGGCGCGCACGGCGTGCGGCTGCTACTGGTGGACGACGGCAGCACCGACGCGACGCGCGCCGCGCTCGACGCCCTGGTCGCGCGCTGCCCCAACAGGGTCGGCGTGCTCGCGTTGCCGACCAATCAGGGCAAGGCGGCCGCAGTGCGCGCGGGCGTACTGGCCGCGATCGACAGCGGCGCGCCGCTCGTGGGCTACTGGGATGCCGACCTGGCCACCCCGCTCGACGAGATCCCGCGCATGGCCGAGGTCTTCGACGCGCGGCCGACCATCGTGGCCGTCACCGGAGCCCGCGTGAAGCTGCTCGGTCGGAAGATCGAGCGAACCGGGGCCCGCCACTATCTCGGCCGCCTCTTCGCGACGGCCGCCGCCCTGGCGCTGGCCGCGCCGGTCTACGATACCCAATGCGGCGCAAAACTCTTCCGCGTGACCCCGCTCGTGCGGCTCGCGTTCGCGGTGCCGTTCCGCTTCCGGTGGGCCTTTGATGTAGAACTGTTGGCACGCCTTGCCGAGGCGGCCCGGCGGCTCGGTGCGCCGCCGCTCGAGCGGCTGGTGGCGGAAGTACCGCTCGAGCAGTGGACCCACATGGGCGGCTCCAAGCTCGGCCCGCTCGCGATGCTGCGAGCCGGCCTCGAGCTCGCGCGCGTGCGGCGGTGCGCGCGACGGGACGTCGCGAGCGCAATGCAAAGCCCCCGCCTCGATGGAGAGACGGGGGCCGGTGCAGCGGACGCGGTTGTCGATCGGATCAGGTGGTGAGCACGCTCTCGTAGCGGGCGAAATCGTCGAGGATGCGGCCGGTGCCGCGCACGACGCAGGTGAGCGGGTCGGGGTCGCGCCGCACCTGGAGCCCGGTTTCGTCGCCGAGCAGGGTGTCGAGACCGCGGATGAGCGCGCCGCCGCCAGTGAGCACGATGCCGTGGTCGAGGATGTCGCTCGCGAGCTCGGGCGGGGTCATCTCGAGTGCACGGCGCACCGCGTTCACGATGCGGGAGATCGGCTCCTGAATCGCATCGCGGATGCCGGCCGAATCCACCCGCACGATCTTGGGCAGGCCCGAGATGAGATCGCGGCCCTTGACCTCCATCTCTCGTTCGGGCTCGAGCGGAGCCGCGGAGCCGATCTGGATCTTCACTGCTTCGGCGGTGGGCTCGCCCACCAGCAGGCTGTAGTTCTTGCGCATGAACTGCACGATGGCCTGATCCAGCTCGTCGCCGCCGGTGCGAATCGAGGCGTCGCACACGATTCCTGAGAGCGCGATCACGGCGATGTTGGTGGTGCCGCCGCCGATGTCGATCACCATATTGCCGGTGGGCGTTTCCACCGGGAGCCCAATGCCGATCGCGGCCGCCATCGGTTCGGCCACCATGAGCAGGCGCTTGACGCCCGCCGACTGGGCCGAGTCGCGCACCGCGCGGCGCTCGACTTCGGTGATGCCCGAGGGGACGCAGACGATGACGGTAGGCTTGACGCGAAGGATTCGCCGGTCGAGCACCTGGCGGAGAAAGTGGCGGAGCATCTTCTCGGCGACGTCGAAGTTGGCGATGACGCCGTCCTTCATCGGCCGCACGGCGAGAATGCCTTCTGGTGTGCGGCCGAGCATCCGCTTGGCCTCGAGCCCGATGCCCTTGATCTCGCCGGTGGCCTGATCGACGGCGGCCACCGAGGGCTCGTTCAACACGACGCCCTCGCCCTTCACGAAGACGAGGGTGTTGGCGGTGCCCAGATCGACGGCGATCTCGCTGGCGGGGCGCCAGGTCCGCTTCCGTCCGTTGATCCGGCTGCCCAGGTCCGGCAGCATGGCCGGCTCCTCAGCCGGCGTCGAGGCAGGTTCGAGCGCTGCGGTCACGGTGCGCGGGTCCTTGGTTTCGCTGGTGGGTGGTTCGGCCGACGAGACGCGTCGCTCGTTGCAGATTCCCCGGCAGGTTGCGGAATACCCCCGAACCGCCGCCGGCGGGCTCGGCTCCAAGTGCGTCTCGCGCGGGCATCTGGCAAAATGTGATCCATAATAATCAGCGGGCGGTCGTCCCCGCGGGAGTCCCCCTCCACCCGGCCGGGGCAGGAGAGGTCAAGCCGTTGTCGATCAAGATCTTTCTCGTTATGTACGCGCTCCTCGTGGTCGAGGCCGCCCTGCTCGAGCCGCGCGCGGCCCGGCGGTGGGCGGCCGCCGCGCTGGTGCCGTTCGCGCTCGGCGTGGCGGCGTTCAAGGTGGCGGCGGGCGCGGGCGGCGTCGCGGTCGGGCGTGCAGGCGTGGTCGTCGATGGCGGGCTGTTGCTTGTGGGTGTCGCCCTCGCGATCGCCGCGATCCGGCTCGCGGGGCGCGGCGGAATCGAGGCCTCCGAGAAGAAGGGCGAGACGGCGGCTAGCGCGGGCCTCGGCGCGGGCCAAGTCCGCCTCGCGCCGCTCGCGGCGGCCCTGCTCGGCACGCTCGCTACCGTGTTCGCCGGGCGCGTGAGTCTCGTGTTCGCCGGGCTCGTCGTCGCGGCGGCGGCGGGCGGGTGGTGGCTTGACGGACACCGCGGCGTCGCCCGCGCGTTGGCACCCGCGCTTGTCATCACCGTGCTCCTCGGTCCCCTCCATCATCTCATGACGACCATCGCGGGCCCCGTCGGCCTGCGCATCTCGACACTTGCCAATGCGCCGTTCAGCGACGCGGCCGAGGTGCTGATTGCGCTTCCGCTCGCGCTCGCCGTGTGGCTTTCGCTGGGCCTCTGGCCGGTGCATGAGCTCGTGCCCGGCGCCGTGGTGGCGCCGGCCGCGGTCGTGGTGTGGGTGCGGGTCGGCATGCGCGCCGTGCCCGCGGGACTTGAGCATTGGCAGCCGCTCACGGCACCGCTCGCGATGCTCGGCATCTGGCACGCTGCGGCGACCCGCCGGCGATGCGAGGCGCTCGCCGGCCTCGCGCTGCTTGCCCTCGCGAGCCTCGTGCCCGGCAGCACGCCCGCGGCCGCGCTACTCGTCGGCGCGTCGACGGCAGTGGGATTGGATGAGCGGGGAGTGCGCCTCGGCCGCAACGGAGTCGCCGGCCTGCGTGCGCACCCGGGTGCCGCCGCTCGCGCGGCACGCATTGCAGTGACGCTCGCCGCGGGGTGGGGCATGCTGCTCGCGCTCGAGGCCGGGCTTCGCACTCAGGTCGTCTACACGGTGCTGGCCGCGGCGGGGCTCGCGTGCGCTGCAATGCGGAGCGCGCGTGACCCGACGGCGCGCACGGCGCGCGCGCGTTGACCCCATCCATGGCCAGTCACATATTTGCGGCTCGACAAGGGTTTACTCACTCGGTAGCCGAGCCATCACTCGAGGTAGCGCAGCCATGGCCTTTACCCTTCCCCCACTCCCCTACGCCTACAACGCCCTGGAGCCGTACATCGATGAAGAGACGATGCGGCTCCATCACGACAAGCATCACGCGGCGTACGTCAACAACCTCAACGCGGCGCTCGAGGGGCAGCCCTCGCTTCAGGGCAAGTCGCTCATGGAGCTGATCGGCAATCTCGGCGCGGTGCCGGAATCCATTCGCACGGCCGTACGCAACAACGGCGGCGGCGACGCCAACCACACGATGTTCTGGGAGATCATGCGCCCGGGCGGTGCCAAGGAGCCGGGCGGTCCGCTCGCGGCGGCAATCGACAAGACGTTCGGCGGGTTCGCCAAGTTCAAGGAACAGTTCGCCAAGGCGTGCGGCGGGCGGTTCGGCAGCGGGTGGGGCTGGCTCACCATGGACCGATCGGGTACGCTCGCGATCGAGAGCACTGCGAACCAGGACAGCCCCGTCATGGATGGCAAGACGCCGGTCATGGGGTGCGACGTCTGGGAGCATGCGTACTACCTCAAGTATCAGAACCGGCGGCCGGACTACGTCGCGGCGTGGTGGAACGTGCTCAACTGGACCGAGGTGGCGAAGCGCTACGACCAGGCCCGCAAGTGAGCGGGTCTCCCTCGACGCTGCCCGCCGTGGGCACGCCCGCGCCCGACTTCACGCTTCCGTCCACGTCGGGGCAGAACGTCACGCTCTCCGCTCTCCGTGGCAAGAACGTGTTGCTCGCGTTCTTTCCCCTCGCGTTCACCAGCACCTGCACGGCGGAGGTCTGCGAGCTCTCCGCCGATTACGGGCAATTCCGCGATGCCCGCACCGAGGTGCTGCCGATCAGCGTCGACTCCATCCCCACGCTGAAGGAGTTCAAGGCCAAGGAGCGGTTTTCGGTGGAGCTGCTGAGCGACTTCAAGCGCGAGGTGAGCCGGCGCTACGGCACCCTCATGGAGTCCACCTTCTTCTCCAACCGCGCGTACGTACTGATCGACCGCGATGGCATGGTGCGCTGGACCTACGCGGAGGACACCCCGAGCACGCGGCGGGAGGACGCCGAGCTGCTGGCGCAGATCCACGGGCTCGCGTAGCAGGGCCACGGCTGCACGTCGATCCGTCGCGGGCCCGATCCGTCGCGGGCCCGCGGCACCGGCGGCTTCGAGTATCTTTCGGCCGAATCATCTCGTTGACGGAGTTTCATGTTCCGCTTCCGCCGGGCGGCAATTGGACTGTGCCTGATCGGCCTCGCCGCATGCCGCATCGAGGACCACACGCCCACGGGCTCGCGGCGCGATGATGACGCCATCCAGCACCTGCTTGTCGCGTACACCCACGGATTGTCGACGCGGGACTGGCCCGCGCTCCGGGACCTCTTCTGGAAAGGCGCCACCTACGAGGTGGCAACGGCGGATGGGCCCGAGGTCCTGGGAATCGATTCGGCCCGCAGCGCGGTGCTCCCGCGCTGGGACCCGGCCGCGGGGCCGCCGTCGGACGTGCGCATCCTGCGCGCGGACACGCGACAGGAGGGGGATCTCGCCGCGGTCTGGCTGGTGAGTCGGGAGCGGGTGCCGCGCGCCGACCGGATGGTCGAGTCGGACCGGGTGGAGCATCTCGTCATGCGCCGCATCGGCACGGAATGGCGAATCCTCAGCGTCGCGCTCGCGACAGGCGCGCGGCGGCGATCATGAGGCAGCGCCTGCCGTGAGCACCGAGCTCGAGCTGCTGCGGGACGTCGGCAAGCTCCTCAACGCGGGGCTCGGGTTCGAGGCAACGGCACGCGCCCTCACCGAGCGGATGCGGGGCGGCCTTGGCGCGCGCACGGCCGCGCTGTGGGTGCGAGAGCCTGGCGGCACGCGGTTCCGGCCGATCGCGTCGCCGACCCGGAGCCCGGCCGAAGCGCTGGACGCCGGCCTGGCGGATGGCCCCGTCGAGTCACTCGCGCGGCTCCCTGCCGCGGGTCCGCAGACGATACGGGTTCCGCTCGCGCAGGATGGCGAGCAAGTCGGAATCCTGGAGGCCCGGTTTGCCGGCCCGCCGCCCGACGGCGCGCTCCTCGGCGTGCTGGCCGACCTGCTTACGCCGTGGCTCGTGGCCACCGAGCTCTCGGCCGATCTGGCGCACGAGGTCGCGATCCAGTCCCGCGAAATCGACGAGCAGCGCCGCTTCATCAGCCTCATCATCGACAGCCTGCCGGTGGGTCTCTACGTCGTGGACCGCGAGTACCGAATCCAGATCTGGAACCGCAACAGGGAAACAGGCACCCAGGGACTCCGGCGCGACGTGGTCGTGGGCCGGCCGGTGTTCGACGTGCTTACCCGCCAGCCGGCCGACGTGCTCCGGGCGGAATTCGACCGGGTGTTCGAGACGGGCGAGGCCACGCAGGAAGAGCTGGAGGTGAGCCGCGACGGCGCGACGCACTGGTATCGCATCAGCAAGACGCCCATGCGGCTTGGCGGCGATGCGATCACCCACGTCATCACCATCGGCGAGGACGTGACCGACGCACGCCTCACGCAGGCGCGCATTCTCCAGCACGAGAAGCTGGCCGCGATCGGTCAGCTCGCCGCGGGCGTCATGCACGAGATCAACAATCCGCTGGCGACGATCGGCGCCTGCGTCGCCGCAATCGAGGGCCGCCTCGATGAGTTCGCCGGCGCGGCCGCGCCCGCGGTGCGCGACTATCTCGGCATGATCGATCGCGAGGTGGACCGCTGCACCCGGATCGTGAACGGACTGCTCGACTTCAGCCGGCCCAAGGGCCGTGCGAAGCGGAAGGTGGTGCTCAACGCGGTGGTGGACGAGACGCTCTTCCTGCTCACCCATCACGCGCGCTTCGGCCAGCTCGAGGTGGCGCGCGAGCTCGACCCGGCGCTTCCACCCGCCCGCGCGAACGCCGAGCAGCTCGCGCAGGTGCTGATGGCGCTCATGCTGAATGCGGTGGACGCGATGGACGCGGGCGGCCGGCTCACCTTGCGAACCGGGTGCGGCGCGAGCGCGGCCGAGGTATATGTCGAAGTGATGGATACGGGTCCCGGCATCGCGCGGGCGGATCAGTCGAAGATCTTCGAGCCGTTCTACACCACCAAGCCGCCGGGCAAAGGCACGGGGCTCGGCCTTTCGATCTGTTACGGCATCGTCGCCGAGCATGGCGGCCGGATCGAGTTGGAAAGCCTGCCGGGGGCGGGGTCGACGTTTCGGGTGGTGCTCCCGGCGGCGGGCGCATGAAGGTGCTCGTGATCGAGGACGACCGCACGGTTGGCCAGTACGTGAAGCGTGGGCTCGAGGAGCACCTGATGCAGGCCGATCTGGTCGACGATGGGATGGAGGGGCTCCGCCTCGCGTCAGGCAGCCACTATGACCTGCTGGTGCTCGACCTCCGGTTGCCCGGCATGACCGGCTTCGAGGTGCTGCGCACGCTGCGCGACCGCGGCATCACGACCCCGATCCTCGTGCTCACGGCCCAGGATACGGTGGACTTCAAGGTGCAGGCGCTCCGCATGGGCGCGGACGACTACGTCACCAAGCCGTTCGCCTTCGAGGAGCTGCTGGCGCGGGTCGAGGCGCTGGGCCGCCGGCCCAAGGAGCTGCAGGCGCCGGTGCTCAAGGTGGCCGACCTCGAGCTCGACACCGCCACCCGCGGCGTGCGGCGTGCGGGCCATGCGATCGAGCTCACGCCCAAGGAATACACGGTGCTCGAGTACCTGATGCGCCACGCCGGGCGGGTCATGTCGCGCACCCTCATCACCGAATACGCCTGGGACTACCACTTCGATCCCGGCACCAACATCGTCGACGTCGTGATCAACCGGCTCAGGAAGAAGGTCGATTCGGGACACGCGCAGAAGCTGGTGCACACGGTGCGCGGAGTGGGATACGTGGTGAGGGAGTGACATGAGCTCGATCCGCCGCCGCCTCACGGTGTGGTACTCGGTGGCGCTCGGGCTCACCGTGCTGGCGTTCGGCACGGCCCTGTACTACGAGCGCCAGCAGGCGAGCCGGCACGAGCTGGACCGCAGGCTCACGATCGAAGCCGACGTGGCCACCCGCTGGCTGGTCGAATCGTACCGCGTACTTGGGCGGCTCGTGACCGACGCCCCGAGCCCCGCGCTCGACCCCGGCATCAGCGCCTACCTCGAGGCGTTCCGCGACTACCTCATTGTGGCCGACACTTCGGGCAACGTCGTGGGCCTCTCCGGCGTCACCCGCCCCCTCGCCGCCAGCGAATTCGAGCGGCTCTCGGCGCCGCTGCAGCCGCTCCGCGGCCCGCGCGCGAGCGGAGTCATCGACTTCGACCCGCCGCTCGGCTCGGTTCGCTATCTCGCGGTGCGGGTGGATTCCGCGGGCCCCGGCATCGGCGCGCTGCTGGTCGCGACCGCGACGGCCGAAGCGTCGTATGGGCCGAGTGCGCTGCTCGAGTCGATGCTGCTCATCGCGCCGCTCGTGCTGGCGGCGTCGCTTGCGCTGGGCTACTGGCTCGCACGGACCAGCGTGCAGCCGCTGCTCGGAATCATGGAGGAGGTCGAGGCCATTACCGACGGCCGCAGCCTGCACCGCCGGGTGGCGCTGCCGCCGGCAAGCGATGAGGTCGCGCGGGTCGCGGTGACGATCAACGGGATGCTCGCGCGGCTGGAGCAGAGCTTCGCGAGCCTCCGCCGTTTCACCGCCGACGCGAGCCACGAGCTCAAAACGCCGCTCATGGTGCTCCGCGCCGGTGTGGAGCGCGGACTCACCCATCCCCAGACCCCGCGCGAGGTCATGCAGTCGCTGGACGAGACACTCGAGCAGTTGAATCAGATGACGGAGATGGTCGACAACCTGCTCACCCTCGCTCGCGTCGACGAGGGCCGCGCACCGCTCAGCCTGGAGGAAGGCGATCTCCGCGAGGTCGTGGCCGACGTGTCGGAAACCGCGGGGATGCTGGGCGAAGACGCGCAGGTGGTCGTCTCGACCCGGATGCCGCCGGCGCCGGTGCGGCTTCCGATGGACCGGCACCGCATCCGGGAGATGCTGCTCAACCTCGTGACCAACGCGATCAAGTACACCCCACCCGGCGGCCAGGTCGGGTTGAGCCTGACGGAGGCCGACGGGGTCGTGACGCTCGTGGTGCAGGACACCGGCATCGGGATCGCGCCGGGCGACCTGCCGCACATTTTCGACCGATTCTGGCGGGCCGATCCGGCGCGCTCCCGGACCGGCGAGCGGGCCGGCACCGGCCTCGGTCTCGCGATCACGAAGTGGATCGCCGAGGCGCACGGCGGGGCGATTACGGTGCAGAGCCGGCCGGGGCGCGGGACGACCTTCACGGTGCGGCTGCCCGCCGCGGGCTCGGCTGCGCCCGCCGTGCCCCCGGCCGCCGACGCACGCGCAGACGGCGCGCCCGATGCCGTGCCGCAGGGCGCCGCCGATGGCGCAGCTAGCGCGGCACCTCGCTCATGAGCGCGAGATGATTGCCGTCGGGGTCGTCGAATTCGGCCAACCACACGTCGGAGGTCGGGAGCCGGGCGATGCGCTGCGGCGGCTGCGCGAAGGCGACGCCCGCGGCCGCGAGCGCCGCGTGGCTCGCCTGGATGTCGTGCGTGGCGAAGTAGACGACGGAGCCGCTCGGCGCGGGAGGTCCCGCGTGTCCCGCGCCGATCAGGAGCCGGATGCCGCCGCACTCGAAGAACGCCATCTGCGGCGGCGCGTCGAAGAGGAAAGGCAGGCCCAGCACGTCGCGATAGAACGCGACGGCCCGCGGCAGGTCGCGGACGGTGAGCGCAAGCTGCACGACGCGCTCGAGGCCGGGGGCGGCAGCGGTCATGGCGTCCTCCAGGGGAATGGGAATGATGGTTAGCAGTGCTAACGATCATACTGGATGACGCGGCCGCCCGCAAGCCGCGGCCCCCGCGACCTCGCCCCCCTTGCCGACCGGCTGCACTCGGCCGCGGTCCACCTCCTCCGGGGGCTCCGGCGGGTGGATGCGGCCACCGGCCTCTCGGCGCCCCGGCTCTCGGCGCTGTCGGTGCTCGTGTTCGGCGGTCCCTGTACCTTGCGCGCCCTGGCCGACGCGGAGCAGGTCCGGCCCCCGACGATGGTGCGGCTGGTCCAGGCGCTCGAGCAGCAGGGCCTGGTGGCGCGGCAGCCCGACCCGCACGACCGGCGTGCCATCCGCCTCAGGGCCACGGCGCGCGGCCGGCGCCTCCTCCAGCGCGGGCGGGCACGGCGCATCGCGTTGCTCGCGGGCGAGCTGCGGACCCTCGGCGACCCGGATCGTGCCACGCTGGCGCGTGCGGTCGATCTGCTCGATCAGGTGATGCACCACCTCGCGACGCACGGCAGCAGCGGTCACGCACCGGCCCGCACGGCACGCATTCGTAAGCGCTAATCCCGTTGTCACCGAATTGTCATCTTCGATCAACGACCCCGCCATCGGGCGGTGCTAGCTTCTCGCCGTCGAGTTCCCACCCAGGGAGGTCGTTGCGTGTTCGAAAACCTGCTCGAGTCAAAGGCGAAAAGGCAGCGGTCGTTCGGCCAGACGGTGCTCTCCCTGGCCGTGCATGGCGCGCTGATCTTTCTCGCCGTCAAAGCCACGCAAGGCGTGGCCGAGACCATCAAGGACAAGCCGGTGGACACCACGATGGTGTTCCTCAAGCCTCCGCCACCCCCGCCGCCGCCGCCCGAGCAGCCGCCACCGGAACAGGTCGTGACCGTGAATCCCCCGCCGAAGGGATTCCAGACCGTCGTGCCGCCGACCGAGATTCCCAAGGTGATCCCGCCGGTGGACCTGAAGCAGAAGGCGTTCGACCCCAAGGATTTCACCGGCAAGGGCATCGAGGGGGGCATCGCGACCGGCGTGGCGGGCGGTACGGGCCCGGTCGACGTGAAGGCCGAAGTGTTCACCGAGGCGCAGCTCGATGATCCGGCGCAACCGATCTCGCAGCCGCTGCCGCGCTATCCGCCCGTGCTCCAGAGCGCGGGGGTGGCGGGTCGGGTTGTCGTACAGTACATCGTGGACACGACGGGTCACGCCGAACCGCCGTCGTTCAAGGTGGTCTCGTCCACCAATAAGGCCTTCGAGGAGCCGGCCAAGGAGGCCATCATGAAATCGGTGTTCAAGCCGGCCCGGTTTCACGGAAGGCCGGTGCGGCAACTGGTGCAGCAGGCGATGTCGTTCAAGGTCGGTCAATAGTCACGCAGGCCGCGAGTAAACGCTCGCGCACACGTCGTCCGAGGAGACGCACATAACATGAATCTCGATCTCTTGAACCTGTGGCACACGATGGGCCCCTTCGCCAAGGGCATCGTCTTCGTGATGGCGATCATGTCGATCTACTCGCTCAGCATCGTGATCACGAAGCTGATCCAGGTGAAGCGCAGCGAGTCAGAGACGCGCCGCTTTGCACCACAGTTCTCCCGCGCGATCCAGGAGGAGAACCTCGATCAGGCGATCACGCTGGCGGAACGGAACAAGCGGAGCCACGTGTCCCGGGTGCTCGGCGAAGCGCTGGCCGAGGTAAAGCCGCTCCTGCGCGACCGCGCGACCATCACCGCGGCCGACATCAATTCGGCCGAGCGCGCGGTGGAGCGCCAGATGCTCATTACGCTCGCCGACTTCAAGCGCGGTCTCGGGGTGCTCGGCACGGTCGGCTCGACCGCGCCGTTCGTCGGTCTGCTTGGCACGGTCATGGGCATCGTGACCGCGTTCGTGGGCATGGCACAGCAGGGCGCGTCGGGCGGCCTGGCGGCGATCTCGGCCGGTATCGCGGAGGCGCTGATCACCACCGCGTTCGGCCTCATCGTCGCCATCCCGGCGGTCTGGGCCTACAACTACTTCACGACCAAGATCGAGAACCTCACGGTCGAGATGACCTACACGTCGAAGGAGCTCATCGACTACCTCATCAAGAGCGTCGGGAGCGAGTTCGGGCGTTCGATCTTCACCAAGGAGTTCCAGGCGCAGAAGGCGGTGAGCGGCAGTGGCCATATCCACCAGTAGTCCTAGCGCCGGCGTCACGTCGGTCAAGTCGGACATCAACGTGACGCCGATGATCGACGTCATGCTGGTGCTCCTGATCATCTTCATGATCGTGACGCCCCTTATCGCCGCTGGCTTCAAGGCGACGCTTCCCAAGGGCAAGAACCTGGACTCGCGCCCCGAGGGCGACAACGAGGTGGTGCTCGGCATCGACGAGAGCGGCCAGTACTTCCTCAATGGGCGGCCGCTGCCGGACGCTGCTCTCGCCGACCAGCTCCGGTCGATCTATGCCAGCCGGTCGGAAGACAAGATTCTTTACTTCAAGGCGGACAACCACCTCAAGTACAGCCGGATCCAGGACGCGGTCGAGACCGCCCGGCAGGCCGGGGTGCGCGTGATGTCGGCCATTACGGAGCCGGTCAAGGGCGGGATGTTCGGCGATCTGTCGCACGACAAGGAGAAGAAGTGACATGGCGATGACCACAGGATCGTCGGCGGCGGTGCAGTCGGACATCAACGTCACGCCGATGATCGACGTGCTCCTCGTGCTGCTGATCATTTTCATGATCACCCAGCCCCTCGGGCGGAAGGCCATCGACGTCCAGGTGCCGCCGCCCAATTCGACGACCGCGAGCACGTCGGCGAGCAACCAGATCGTGCTGCAACTGGCCAACGACGGTAGCTACGCCATCAACTCGCAGCCGGTGCCGAAGAGTCAGCTCGAGGCGCAGATCCACGCGGTGTTCGACAATCGCCCGGCCAAGCTGCTGTTCATCCAGGCCGGTCCCAACCGGATCTATCAGGACGTCATCGAGGCAATGGACATCGCACGGGGCGCCGGGGTCCAGATCATCGGCTTCACGCCGAGGGAAGCGAACCGGTAAGGCGGCCGCGCGGGGCGCGGCCCGTACGACCGGAGATGCGTCCGCCGATCCCGCCGTCGATGCGGCTTCCGCCGCGCCAACGCCATCGGGGAGCCCTCTGGCTCTCCGTGGCACTGCACGCGGCAGTTGTGCTCGTGCTCGTCTCAGACGCGGGGCGCGCATGGGTCCGGACGCGTGTGCCGGGCATCCCGGGCATGCCGCGCGGGGGCGCGGGCGGTGCCCGCGCCTCCGTCATGGCGTATATTGGCGGGCCGGCCGCGGACGGCGCGCCGGCGTCCGAGCATTCGTTATCTCCGGCCCGCGGCCCGGCGCCACGAGCCCGGCCGGCACCGACGCTCAAACGATCCGCGCCGCAGCCGCGTCCCAAGACACTCGAGCCCCGACCGGTCCCGGTCGCCGATGCGACGGCCGACACATTTTCCCGAGTCGATTCGGCCGCGCGGGCCGATACGGCGCCGCCGGTCGCGGGCGTCGGCGGGGCGGGCTCCGCGTCGGGGACCAGACCCGGTGAAGGCGGCGGTGCTGGTGGCGTGACGGATGGCAGTGCGGAGGGATCAGGGCGGGGGACGGGAACGGGGCCGGCCTTCGGGGGCGAACGCGGTCGGGGCACGGCGCCGGAGCCGCGACAACTCGTGTTGCCGCCGCCCGATGCACCCTCCTCGTTGCGCGGCACGCAGGTCGAGGTCACCTTCTTCGTCGGTCCCGATGGCGCCGTTGACCGCGTGACCATCACGCCGGCCATCCGTGACGGCGGCTTTGCCCGAAAGTTCGAGGAGACGATGCGCAACTACCGATTCCGGCCCGCCCGGTCTCCGGCGGGCGCGCCGGTTCCCGGCTCGACCACGATCACCGTGTCCTTCTTCTAATGCGCCAACTCTTCCAGCGAAAGCCGATCAGCCAGCTGCTCGCTGAGGGCGACAACCCGAACGCGCTCAAGCGCGCGCTCGGGGCGGGCGATCTCATCATGCTCGCGATCGGGGCCGTGATCGGCGCGGGCATCTTCAGCGCCATCGGCACGGCGGCGGCGGGGCAGCTGGACGCGGCGGGCAACGTCGTCCGGGTCGGCGCCGGACCGGCGCTCGTGCTCTCGTTCGTGCTGCTGGGATTTGCCTGCGCCCTCGCCGGGCTCTGTTACGCGGAGCTCGCCGCGATGATTCCGCAGGCGGGGAGCGCGTACGCATACACCTATGCCACGCTGGGCGAGCTGGTGGCGTGGATCATCGGGTGGGACCTGATCCTGGAGTACGCGGTCGGCAACGTCGCGGTGGCCATCTCCTGGGGCGGGTATTTCAGCAACCTGCTCGGCTCCATCGGCGCGCAACCGCCGGTATGGCTCACGACCGGATACCGGACGGCCCTGCTGAGCCCGGATCCGGCCGTGCACGGTCTCCTTTATTCTGCGCCGCGGGTGGCCGGCGTGCCGGTGCTGCTCAACGTGCCCGCGTTCGCCATCGTCATGCTGATCACCTGGCTCCTGCTCCGCGGCGTACGTGAGAGCGCGCGCGCGAACAACATCATGGTGACCATCAAGCTGCTGGTGCTCGCGCTCTTCGTGGTGGCGGGGCTCACCCACATCGATCCGGCCAACTACCACCCATTCGCGCCGAACGGCTTCCGGGGCATCCACCAGGGCGCGGCGATCGTCTTCTTCGCCTACATCGGATTCGACGCGATCTCGACCGCCGCCGAGGAAACCAAGAATCCGCAGCGCAACCTGCCGATTGGCATCCTGGGCGGCCTCGCGGTGTGCACGGTGATCTACATCGTGATCGGCGCGGTGCTTACCGGCATGGTGAAGTATCAGAAGCTCGCGGTGGCCGATCCGCTGGCGGAGGCGCTCAACCTCGCCGGCTACACCACGGTCGGCTGGATCATCTCGCTCGGCGCGGTGGTCTCGATGGCCGCCGTGCTGCTGGTGTTCCAGTACGGGCAGCCGCGCATTTTCTTCTCCATGGCGCGCGACGGACTGCTCCCCTCCTGGGCCGCCAAGGTGCACGGCCGCTTCCGCACCCCCTACGTCACGACGCTCATCACCGGCGTCCTCGTGGCACTCGCGGCGATGGTGGGCGACGCGGGAGAAACCTACGACCTCACCAACATCGGCACCCTCTTCGCGTTCGCGCTGGTCTCGATCGGCGTGCTCGTGCTGCGCTACAAGGAACCGGAGCGCCACCGCCCATTCCGGGTGCCGTTCGTCTGGCCGGTCTCGATCATATCGGCCTTGCTCTGCGTCTTCGTCATGAAGGGACTGCCCCACCAGGCTTGGGAGCGCTTTGGGCTCTGGCTCGCGATCGGGCTCGTGCTCTACTTCGGATACGGCTACTGGCGCAGCAGACTGCACGTCGGAAACGTGACGTAGCTCACGTCAGCATCCCCACCTCGACTCCTATCCTACATCGCTCGCCGGCCGGGGCTCCGCTCCACGCTCAGGCGAGCCGCGCAGGGCCACTGGTGGTTGTCAGGGCTGGAAGTGGGGATGGATGGTGGTGGTGGCTGGGTCGTTCCACCAGTGACCCGCGTGTGCGGCGCGGCGGTTAGCCCCCCTAGCGGATCGCACGTTCATCGCCGCCGGCATCGAGCCGGCGGGCCAATGCCAGCGCACCAAGCGCCGCGTCCGCCGTCTGCTCCATGACGCGTACGCCCGCTCCGCCGTCGAGCTTCTGCCGCACCGCGCGCCGGAGGCCGGCGCTCGATTCGAGCAATCCACCGGCGAGCACCACCGGAATCGCGCCGTTGCCTTGGAGCAGCGGCCGGAGACAGAGCGCGAGCTGAGACAGCTCGCGCGCCGCATAGTCTGCAATGCCCTGCGCGACGACGTCGCCCTGTGCCGCCACCTCCAGCACATGCGGTGCGAGTGCGGCGACCTCGGCCGCATTGGCACCCGCCGCCCAGCGGACCAGAGCGTCGAAGTCTTCGCTCCGGGTGGCGGCGAGCAGCCGATCGCTCAACGCCGTCGCGGGTCCACGCCCATCCCGCGCGCGACTCACGGTGCCAAGCGCGGCGCGGCCGATCGCGTAGCCGCTCCCCTCGTCGCCCATCTGCCAGCCGTAGCCGCCCATGCGGACGAGCGCGCCATCCGCCCCCCGGCCCGCCGCGACACTGCCGGTCCCTCCGCTCACCACCATCCCCGGCGCCTCGCCGAACGCGGCCGCGAGCGCAATCTCGATGTCGGTCGTCACAACGACGCGCCGCGCGACGCCTTCACTTCGGAGCGCTGCCCCTAGCTCCTCCCGTTCCGGCGCGCGGCCCGCACCGGCCGCACCGACCACGAGCAGCTCCGCCTGCGGACGGCGCGCCTCGGCCAGCGCGTGCCGGGCCACATCGGTGATCGTGGTGGCGCTCGCGAGCGCGCGGCCCGGCCGCATCGCCGCGCCCGGTCCGGTGGTGCGGGCAAGCACGGTCTCTCCCTCGGCCACCACGGCGCTCGTTTTGCTGCCGCCCGCGTCGACGCCGATCAGGACTCGATCCATATCGCCTTTCCCCGCGCCGGCGCCGGCGCGAATCGGCCGGCAAGAAGGGCCACGCCCACGGTGAGCAGCGTGCCGAGCGGCACGTACCAGGGCCACGCGAGCCGCGCGGCCGGCGTGAGCCAGCCCAACCCCGGCTGCCGCGCGAGCGCGCTCGCAAAGAACACGACGAGCATCACGGCGAGCGATACGACCACTCCGGCGATGACGTCGCGGCCGGACGCGCGCGACCACTTGCCGGCGAGCACGTAGGCGCCGAGCAGCCCGCCGTACGCGATCGAGGCAACCGAGAGCGCGAGTACCACCACCGGCGTCCGCCCCTCGGAATCGAACGCATAGAAGAGCAGCGCGCCGGCCATGAGCAGGATGGCCCATGCGGCCGAGAACAGGCGTCCCACCCGCAGCAGGTGCACCGGGTCGCGCCGGCCGGTCCAGCCCACGTAGAGATCGTGCGTGAGCGACGAAGCCAGTGCGTTGATGGCCGAGCTGTGGGTGCCCATGGCGGCGGCCAGGATGCCGGCGACGACGAGTCCCGCGAGTCCTGCCGGCAGGCGCTCGATCACAAAGCGGGGGAAGATCTGATCCGACGCCGCCGAGGCCGGTACGGCCGCCGCCGCCCAGATTGCGGTGCCGACGAGCAGGAAAAGCAGGAACTGCGCGAATACCGCGAAGCCCGATCCCACGAGGGCGGTGCGCGCGTCGCGGAGCGAGCGGGAGGCGAGCAGCCGTTGCACGATGAGGTGGTCGGTGCCATGTGAGGCCGCCGAGAGCATCGCGCCGCCGATGAGGCCGCCAAGGAGGGTGTAGGTGCGCGTAAAGCTGATCGTCGGATCGATCATGCGAAGCTTGCCCATCTCGGCCGCCTGCGCCAGCACCATTTCGACGCCGCCGGCGAGGTGGCATGCGATGGCGAGCGCCACGACCCCGCCCGCGACGTACACGCTCAACTGAAACACGTCGGCCCAGACCACGGCCTTGAAGCCGCCGAACCAGGTGTACACCATCGTCACCGTGCCGATGACGAGGATCGAGACCGGTGCACTCCAGCCGGTCACGAGCGCCAGCGGAATCGCGCTGGCGAAGATCCTGACGCCGTCACCGAGGAACCGGGTTACGAGAAAGATCCCGGACATCGTGCGCCGGGTCCCCGTGCCGAAGCGCGAGCCGAGCCGCGCGTACGCGGTCTCCTGCTCGCCCCGAAAGTAGCCGGGCAGAAGCCACACGGCGACGGCGATCCGTCCGATGATGAAGCCGAGCGCGAGCTGGAGAAAGGTGAGATCGCCGCGGGCGCCGGTGCCCGGGATCGAGATGACCGTGATGGCCGAGGTCTCGGTGGCGACAATGGAGAGCAGGATGGCCCACGCCGGAAGGTCGCGCGCGCCGAGGAAGTAGTCGCCCGCGGTGCGCGGGTTGCGCGCAACCCAGAGCCCCACGCCGAGCGACGTGGCACAGTAGGCGAGAATGACGAAGAGATCGAGGGAGGACAAGGCCGAAGCGTACACGGAAAGTCACGAACGGTAAACGGGGGCCCCGAATCCGAGGCCCCCGTTTCTCGAGTCACGACCGGTGCAGCGCGCGCACCCTCGCCGCGGTCAGGCGGTAAAGCTGCTCCCGCAGCCGCAGCCGCCGGTGGCGTTCGGGTTGCTGAAGGTGAAGCCGGAGCCCTGCATCGACGAGACGTAGTCTACGGTGACGCCGTTCAGGTACTGCGCGCTGAACCCGTCCACGAACACCCGCACGCCGCCCGCCTCGAACGTCAGGTCGTCCTCGAGCGGACGCTCCTCGATGTTGAGGCTGTACTTGAAGCCCGAGCAGCCGCCCGGGAGCACGCTCACCCGGAGACCGGCCGTGTCGGCCGGCACCTGCTCGGCGGCGATGAACTTGAGCACCTCTTGCGCGGCGCGAGACGTAATCGTGAGGGCAAACCCTGCTGCCGGCGCCTGCTGCTCGATGCTGCTCATTGCGACACTCCTCCGCTGATTCTCGGCGAAAGCTAGAGAGTGGCCGGTGCGGTGTCAACGCGGGCGGTGAGCTGCGGATCGGCGCGCAAGTTACGCTGGATCAACACGAAGGCGGCGACCGCTATGGTGAGATACACCACGCCCGATCCGCGCCTCCCCGTCACGAGCGCGCCGGTGCCGAACACCGCCGCGTAGACCGCCACGACGCCCGCGGCCCAGTTCATCCATGAGAGCGCGCCGCCCGGGATCGGATCGTCTCCGTAACCCAGTCGCTTGGAGACCCGGCGCCACCCCGCGCCGCCGGGCCGCACCCGGCGGTAGAACCGCTCCAGCGTCTCGGCCGACTCGGGCGCGGTAGCGAAAGTCGCGGCGAGCCAGACGACAGTGGTGACAGCCACCGTCCCCAGCATCGCGAACGCGTAGTCGGTGCTCGACGTATTGCCCGTGTCCACCCGCGCGAGCTGCAACGCCACCGCGGTGACGAAGGACGCCGTCATCGCGCTGATCTCGGACCAGGCGTTGATGCGCCACCAGTACCAGCGGAGGATGAGCACGAGTCCCGTGCCCGCGCCGAGACCGAGGATGAGCTTCCAGCCCTGCTCGACGTCGGAGAGAAACGCCATGACGACGAGCGAGAGGGTCATCATGAGGCCCGTGGCGATGCGCGAGGCCAGCACCTGCGCGCGCGGGCTCGCACCGGGGCGGATGAAGCGAAGATAGACGTCGTTGACGAGGTACGATGCGCCCCAGTTGAGGTGGGTGCTGATCGTGCTCATGTAGGCGGCCGCGAATGCGGCGAGCAGCAGTCCCTTGGCCGGCGACGGTAATACGTCCACCATCACCCGCACGAACCCTTCCTCCGGGTTGGCGAGCCCGGGGTAGCGCAGCACGCTCACGAAGCCGACGAGAATCCAGGGCCAGGGGCGCAGCGCGTAGTGCGCGATGTTGAACCAGAGCGTCGCGAGCAGGCCCTGGCGCTCGTCTCTGGCCGAGAAGATTCGCTGCGCGATGTAGCCGCCGCCGCCCGGCTCGGCGCCCGGATACCAGGCCGCCCACCACTGCACTCCCAGAAAGACGAGCAGCGTCGAGAGCGGGAGCCATGCCTGGTGCGCCGGCGGCAGCACGCTGAACGCGGCCTGGGGCGAGCCGAAGTGCTCCGCGCTCTTCGTGACCAGCACGTCGAGGCCGCCCACCGAGTTCACGGCGAGCACGGCGAGCAGGATCGTTCCCCCCATCGCCACGCAGAACTGAAACGCGTCGGTCACGATGACGCCCCAGAGGCCGGAGAGCGTGCTGTAGATGGCGGTGAGGGCAAAGAGCGCGAGCGCCGCGGCCCAGGGGTTCACGTGCAGGGTGATTTCGAGGATGGTCACCATCGCTCGGGTGACCCAGCCCATGATGATGAGGTTGATCGGCAGCGCCAGGTAGAGCGCGCGGAACCCCCGGAGCACCGCGGCCGGCCGGCCGCCGTAGCGCAGCTCCGCGAACTCGACGTCGGTGATGACGCCCGCGCGCCGCCAGAGCCGCGCAAAGAAGAACACGGTGAGGATTCCGGAGATCGCGCCGTTCCACCAGAGCCAGTTGCCGGCGACGCCGTAGCGCGCGACGAGCCCGGCCACGGCGAGCGGCGTGTCGGCCGCGAAGGTGGTGGCGACCATGCTCGTCCCCGCGAGCCACCAGGGGAGCGAGCGGCCGGAGACGAAATATTCCGCCAGCGACTTGCCCGCCGTACGGGTGTACGCCAACCCGATGGCGGCGGAGATGGCGAAGTACGCGGCGATGATGAGCCAGTCGCCGGCGGCGAGCGTCATCGGCGCTCCGAGGTGAGGGTGGGTGTTCCCCCGCGGCGGGTCTCGGGCCGATCGAGGCCGGCGCCGAGCGGAAACGCGGGCGGGATGGAGATCGGCAGCCGGCCGCCGATCGCTGCACCGCTCAATGCGCGGGCGGCGGCGGTCTCGCTGATCGGGTTCGCCGACCAGGCGATGAGATAGGTGCCGACCGCCGGCGTCTGCCGAATGATGTAGGGCGAGCCGAGGGACAGCAGCACGGTGGCACGGCTGCGGGCCGTCGCGTTGATGAGCGCCGCGAGTGCATCGGGGATCGCTACGCGCGCGTTGCCGGCGATCGCTCGGACGGCGACGGCAAAGAGCGCGGTACCCGCGCCGCCGAGGAGCGCGCGTGCCGAGTCGTAGCTCGCGGGTCCGCTCGCGGGCCAGAGGCGGAATAGCGCCACCGTGTCGCCTGCATCGCGAAGACCTGCGGCGAGTGCGTGGCCCACCGGAATCTGCGGCTCCTCACCGTACGCCACGAGCGCAACGCGCCGGGGCGCGCTCCGGAGGCTGTCGAGCGCGCCGGCACCGTCGTCGAGCAGTACGATCGAGCGGGTCGCGACGCCGCTCGCGACGGCGAGATGTTCCGCGCTCCCCACGGCGCGGGAGACGCCGTCGAGCGGTACCGTGCGATGGCGAAAAAGTCCCGCGCGATGCTTCATCGCGAGTACCCTGCGCACTGACCGGTCGAGGCGCGCACGGGTAATCCGGCCGTCGCGCACCGCGCGCACGATCGCGTCGACGGCGCCGTCGGGATCAGCCGGCTGGAGCAGCAGGTCGGCGCCCGCCATGAGGGCGAGCACCGGCGCGTCGTCCGCGCCCCAGCCCCGGACCAGGCCGGCCATGTCGAGCGCGTCGGTCACGACGAGGCCGCGGAACCCGAGCGAATCGCGCAGCACGCCGGTGAGCATGCCGGGGTCGATCGTGCCGGGCTCGGTGCGCCCGCCATCGAGCGCCGGCACCGCGATGTGGGCCGACATGACGCCCGCCGCACCCGCCGCGATCGCTGCGCGGAACGGGACCAGCTCGAGCGAATCGAGGCGCGCCCAGTCGGCGTGGATCACCGGGAGCGACAGGTGCGAGTTGATATCGGTGTCCCCGTGACCGGGGAAATGCTTGACGGTGGCGAGGACCCCGTGCTCCTGCATGCCGCGCACCTCGGCCGAGACGAACCGCGCCACTGCCCGCGGGTCGGCGCCGAAGGAGCGGACGTTGATGATCGGATTGTCGGGATTGCTGTTCACGTCGGCCACCGGCGCGAAGGCGAGCCGGATGCCGACGGCGCGCCCCTCCTCCGCGGTCACGCGGCCCATGGCGTACGCGTCGGATTCCCTGCCGCCGGCGGCCACGCCCATATTGGTGGGGAATGCCGTGCCGCCTGCGAGCCGCCGCGCGGTTCCCTCCTCGAGGTCCGAGGCGATGAGGAGCGGCAACCGCGAGCGCCGCTGCAATCGGTTGAGCCTGGCCGCGATATCGAGCGGCGAACCAACCGAGACAATGAGACCGCCCACGTGCAGCGAATCCACCCAGCGCCGCACCGTCGCCCCCGATGGGTCGTCGGCGGATGCGTAGGTGCCCGGCAGCCACGGCATCACGAGCTGCGCGGCGCGGTCGTGGAGCGAGAGGGTGGCGAGGATTCGATCGACGGCGGGGTCGGGGGCTTGCGCCTCCACCGCCTGCGCCGCGCGAACCGGCGCGACGCCGAACGAGGCCAGTGCGCCGGCAGCGAGCGCCCACGGCGCGAGGGATCTCAGGTGCACCGACAACCGCACGGACGATTCATACGAGGATGGCTCGTGATGTGGAGCGCCGCCTGCGCGGCATGCGGCGCCGGGCCCGGGCAACTCCCGGCGTCAGCGCGGCAGCAGGCGGTGCGTCCGGGAATCGAAGTGCTGCTCTCCGACAGCATGCACCTCGTGCGCGGGCGCCGAGTCGGACTCGTGACCAATCAATCCGGCGTCGATTCGCGCGGCCGCCGCGATGTGGACCGGTTGCTCGCCGCGGGCGTGCGGGTGACTGCACTCTTCGGGCCGGAGCATGGCTTCAACGGCCGCCTCGACGTCGACACCCGGCCGGCGGGTGCGGTCGAGCGCGATTCCGCCACCGGCCTCCCGGTCTACGCGCTGCACGATGGCGTTCGCCCCATCGGCCCGACCCCGGCGATGCTCGCCGACATCGACATCCTGCTGCTCGATTTGCAGGACGCGGGGGCCCGCTACTACACCTATGCGGCCACGGCGGTGCTGGTGATGCAGTCGGCCGCCACGGCGCGTATCCCCGTGGTCGTGCTTGACCGGCCCGATCCCATCGGCGGGCTGGTGCAGGGCAACGCACTCGACTCGGCGACGCCTTCGGCGGTGGCTCGCCTGCCGGTCGCGATGCGGCACGGCATGACCTTGGGAGAGCTGGCGCGGCTCGCGAACGGGGTGCTCGGCCTGGGCGCCGACCTCACCGTGGTGCCGGTGGCGGGCTGGCGCCGCACGATGGCGCTGGATCAAACCGGGCTCCCCTTGGTGCCGCCCAGCCTCAATCTACGCAGCATGGAGAGCCTGTTCCATTACCCGGGGCTCTGTCTGTTCGAGGGAACGGCGCTGTCGGTCGGTCGAGGGTCGGACGCGCCCTTCGAGCAGATCGGCGCGCCGTGGCTCGACGCCGCGGGCGTGGTTGCGGCACTCGGTGAAGCGCCGATGGGCGGCGTCCGCTTCTCCGCCGTACGCTTCACTCCTGATCACCCGGGCGACGGCAAGTTCGATGGACAGCGCCTGAACGGCATCCGTCTCCACGTCACCGACCGCGCCCGCTACGACCCCACCGCTACCGCCGTGTATCTGCTGAGCGCCATCACCGCCCGTCACCCGGGTCGGATCGCGCTCGACTCGGCCCGCTTCGATCGGCTGGCGGGCGGGCCCGCGCTGCGCCAGGCGCTCGAACGCGCCGAGGACCCGGCTGCCATCGTTCGTTCGTGGGAGCCGGCGCGCCGGCGCTTTCTCGAGCGCCGCCGGCCTTACCTTATCTATGGCGATGTCCCGGCGAGATAATCCCCTCCTCTCGGATTGCCCTAAGCGGTTCTGCCAATTATTGTTTCGCGGCGTTTGGCCGATCGGCCCGGTCACCACCCCGGCTCGGCGAGGAGCGATACGACGCTGAAACCGCTTGAGGCGCTGGAGCGGCCCTACTACGCCGCGCTCCGGCCGGTGGTGGCAGAGCTCGTGCGGCGGGGGGTGCGTCCCAACGCCATCACGACGGTGGGAACGGGCCTCGTACTGGTGTCCGCGGTGGCTTACGCCGCCGGGTCCGTGCGGCTCGGCGGCGCGTTGCTGCTCCTCAGCGGTCTCCTGGATACGCTCGACGGCCAGGTGGCCCGGGGCGGAGCGATGGTGACGAAGTTCGGCGCCTTCTACGACTCCACCCTGGACCGCATCGGCGACGGCGCCACGTTCACCGGCATCGGCGCCTATCTCCTGCTCGCGCCCGACGTGGCGTGGCGGGTGCCGGCCGCGATCGTGTGCATGGTGGCCATCCTGAGCTCGCTGCTCGTGAGCTACGCGCGGGCGCGCGCCGAGGGGCTCGGCCTCGAGTGCAAGGTGGGGATCGCCCAGCGCGCCGAGCGGATCGTGGGCCTGGGTGGGTTATCGCTCATCGTGGGCGCAGGACCGCGCGCCCTGGTGCTCGAGGCGGTCGTGACGCTGCTCGCGGCATTTTCGATCGTGACCGTCGTGCAGCGCTTCCTGTACGTATACCGGCAGGCGGAAGGCGCGAGCCCGCACGGGATGGAACCCGAGGCAACCGCGGCGGACGGTGGTCCGCGCAAGCGTGAGACGCCGGCTCGCCCGCTCGACTCTTTTGCGAAAGGATCATGATTCGTGGCAGACCCGAAGCCCCGGCCGATTGCGCCGGCCCAGGGAAGGCTTGGTGTGCTGTGCGTGGGGCTCGGGGCGGTGGCCTCGACGTTCATCGCGGGCGTGGAGAACATTCGGCGCGGCCGCGCGCGCCCCATCGGCTCGCTCACCCAGATGGGCACCATCCGCCTGGGCAAGCGCACCGAGGCGCGCGCGCCGCTCATCCGCGACTTCATCCCGCTGGCCGCGCTCGACTCGCTGGTATTCGGCGCCTGGGATCCGGTTCCCGACAATGCGTATCAGTCGGCGCTGCATTGCGGCGTGCTCGACCGCCATGACCACATCGAGCCCATCGCTGACTTCCTCACGAGCATCGCTCCGATGCCGGCGGCCTTCGATCAGGCGTACGTAAAGCGCCTCGCCGGCACCAACGTGAAGCGCGGCAAGTCGAAGCGCGACCTGGCCGAGCAGCTCCGAAGCGACATCCGCGAGTTCAAGCGCCATGAAAAATGCGACCGGCTGGTGGTCGTCTGGTGCGCCTCGACCGAGGTTTTCATCAGCCCCGGCCCCGCGCACCAGAGCCTCCAGGCGTTCGAGCGCGCCATGGCGGCCGACGATCCGACGATCGCACCCTCGATGCTTTACGCCTGGGCCGCGCTCATGGAAGGCGTGCCCTTTGCCAACGGCGCGCCGAACCTCACCTGCGATTTTCCCGCGATGGTCGAGCTGGCCCAGTCCCAGGGCATTGCGATCGGCGGCAAGGATTTCAAGACCGGGCAGACCATGGTGAAGACCGTCCTCTCGCCCATGCTCAAGGCGCGGATGCTCGGTGTAGCGGGCTGGTACTCCACCAACATTCTCGGGAATCGCGACGGCGAAGTGCTCGACGATCCGGAGAGCTTCAAGACCAAGGAAGAATCGAAGCTTGGCGTCCTGGAGTACATCCTCCAGCCGAAGCTCTATCCCGAGCTGTACGGCCAGCTCTACCACAAGGTGCGGATCAACTATTATCCGCCCCGCGGCGACAACAAGGAGGGCTGGGACAACATCGACATCTTCGGATGGCTGGGCTATCCGATGCAGATCAAGGTGGACTTCCTCTGCCGCGATTCGATCCTGGCCGCACCGCTGGTGCTCGATCTCGCGCTCTTCTTCGACCTGGCGCAGCGCGCCGGCCTCACCGGCATTCAGGAATGGCTTTCGTTCTACTTCAAGAGTCCTCAGAGCGCTCCGGGCCTCTACCCGGAGCACGACCTCTTCATCCAGCAGACCAAGCTCAAGAACACGCTGCGCTGGCTCATGGGGGAGGAGCAGATCACGCACCTCGGCGTGGAGTACTACCAGGGCGCGTGAAGTACTTCCACCGCACCACGCTGGCGCCGGATCCCGTGCTCGCGCGCGCCACGACGTTCTTCGGCGCACGGCTCGCCCCGGTGGAAGAGGGGGCGCGGCTGCGCCGGTTCGCCGGGGCGATCGGGCAGGTGGCCGTGCGTGTGGAGGCCGAGGGCGGCCACTACACGCGGGTGACGGTGGAGACCGACCAGGTGGGCGAGAGCGAGGCCGACAAGCTGGCCAAGCAATTTCTCACCGTGGTACACACGATGGCTGAACCGGGTCACGCGCCGCGCGGCGCCTACTAGTATGCGAGGAGAATTTCGACGATGAATGGGTTGAACGTGCTCTTGACGCACGCGGCAGCACTGCAGACACCGGGCGGCCATGGCGGTGGCGGTGAAGCGAACCTGGTCGTGCCGGACCTCGACCGGGTGCAGTTCCTCTGGGGTGTGGGCGGCCACCGGCTGTTGCTCTCCGGGCTCGTCATCTGCGCCCTGGGCCTGCTCTTCGGGCTCGTGATCTACAGCCGGCTCAAACGGCTGCCGGTGCACGAGTCGATGCGCGAGGTCTCCGAGCTCATCTACGCGACGTGCAAGACCTATCTCGTGACCCAGGGCAAGTTCCTGCTGCTGCTCTGGGTGTTTATCGGCGCGATTGCGGCCGTCTACTTCGGGGCGCTCGCCGAGGCGGCCGACCCGGTGACCGGGGCCATGGTGCGCGGGTTCCCGCCGGTCAAGGTGGCCGTGATCCTGCTCTTCAGCCTCATCGGCATCGCGGGAAGCTACTCGGTGGCCTGGTTCGGCATCCGGGTGAATACCTTCGCCAACTCGCGGACGGCCTTCGCGAGCCTCCGGGGCAAGCCGTACCCCTGCTACCAGATCCCGCTCAGCGCCGGGATGAGCATTGGCATGCTACTCATCTGCGTCGAGCTGGTGATGATGCTCATCATCCTGCTGTTCGTGCCGGGCGACTACTCCGGTCCCTGCTTCATCGGCTTCGCTATCGGCGAGTCGCTGGGCGCGGCGGCGCTCCGCATCGCGGGCGGCATCTTCACCAAGATCGCCGACATCGGCTCCGACCTGATGAAGATCGTCTTCAACATCAAGGAAGACGACGCGCGGAACCCCGGCGTCATCGCCGATTGCACCGGCGACAACGCCGGCGACTCGGTGGGCCCCTCCGCCGACGGGTTCGAGACCTACGGTGTGACGGGCGTGGCGCTCATCGCGTTCATCCTGCTCGCGGTGCACGACCCGGCGGTGCAGGTGCAGCTCCTGGTCTGGATCTTCGTGATGCGCATCGTGATGATCATCACGAGCGGCGTATCTTACCTCGCGAACGAGGCGATCCAGCACGCCCGCTACGCCGACGCGGGCCAGATGAACTTCGAATCGCCGCTCACCTTCCTCGTGTGGCTCACCTCGTTCGTGTCGGTGGCGCTCACCTACCTGGTGTCCTGGCTGCTCATCCCGGACCTGGGCGACGGCACGCTCTGGTGGAAGCTCTCGACGGTCATCACCTGCGGCACGCTCGCGGGCGCCATCATTCCGGAGCTGGTCAAGGCGTTCACCTCCACCGAATCGCGGCACACCCGCGAGGTGGTCATCAGCTCGCGGGAGGGCGGCGCCTCGCTCAACATTCTGTCGGGCCTGGTCGCCGGCAACTTCAGCGCCTTCTGGCTCGGGCTCACCATCATGCTGCTGATGGCCATCGGCTACGCGATCAGCACGTACGGGCTCGGCGCCCTCATGGTGGCGCCCGCAGTGTTCGCCTTCGGTCTCGTGGCGTTCGGCTTCCTCGGCATGGGGCCTGTGACGATCGCGGTGGACTCGTACGGGCCGGTCACCGACAACGCCCAGTCGATTTTCGAGCTCTCGCTCATCGAACAGGTGCCGGGCATCAAGGCCGAGCTCAAGCGGGACTACGGCTTCGAGCCGGACTTCGAGCACGCCAAACACCTGCTCGAGGAAAATGACGGGGCGGGGAACACGTTCAAGGCCACGGCCAAGCCCGTGCTTATCGGCACCGCCGTCGTTGGGGCCACGACGATGATCTTCTCGATCATCGTGGCGCTCACCAACGGGCTTACGGCCAACGTCGAGAACCTCTCGCTGCTCCATCCGCCGTTCCTGCTCGGCCTCATCACCGGCGGCGCGGTGATCTACTGGTTCACCGGCGCCTCAATCCAGGCGGTGACCACCGGCGCGTACCGCGCCGTGGAGTTCATCAAGGCCAACATCAAGCTCGAGGGCGTCACCAAGGCGTCGGTGGAGGACAGCAAGAAGGTGGTGGAGATCTGCACCCGTTACGCGCAGAAGGGCATGTTCAACATCTTCCTGATGGTCTTCTTCGCGACACTCGCGTTCGCGTTCGTCGAGCCGTACTTTTTCATCGGCTATCTCATCTCGATCGCGCTGTTCGGGCTGTATCAGGCGGTCTTCATGGCCAACGCCGGCGGCGCGTGGGACAACGCGAAGAAGATCGTCGAGGTCGAGCTCAAGCAGAAAGGCACCGCCCTGCACGCCGCGACCGTGGTGGGCGACACCGTGGGCGATCCGTTCAAGGATACGTCGTCGGTGGCACTCAACCCGATCATCAAGTTCACCACGCTCTTCGGCCTGCTCACGGTCGAGCTGGCCGTGTCGCTCACGGCGGATAAGGGCGCCGGATTGAGCCGGTTCCTGGCCGCGGTGTTCCTGCTCGTCTCGCTCTACTTCGTCTACCGCACGTTCTACGGTATGCGCATCGAATCGGAGAAGGCGTAAGGCGCGCGAGTCCGCCGCGGCAGTCGCGCCGCGGCGGACTCCGCGTGCGGTATTCGGCCGCGCGGCCCGCGCGCGGTTCCCTTGACTCTCCCCGCAGGCCGGCCGATCTTCCTGCCCGGATCGAGACTTCCTACCTCCGGGCCCCGCATGGCTGCCACCAGCGCGATCACGCCGTCCTCACCTGCGCTCGGCCAACTTACGCGGGAGCAACTCCTCGAGCTCTACTACTACATGCGGCTCACCCGCTCGCTCGAGGAGCGGCTGGTGGCGCTCTATCGCCAGACCAAGGTCGTGGGCGGCCTGTTCCGCTCGCTCGGCCAGGAAGCGTGCGCTGTCGGCGGCGCCTACGCGCTCCGGCGCGAGGACATGCTCGCGCCGCTCATCCGGAATCTCGGCTCGATGCTCGTGAAGGGCGCCACGCCGGGGGAGGTGCTCCGGCAGTACATGGCCCGCGGTGATAGCCCGACGCGCGGCCGCGAGCTCAACATCCACTTCGGCGACGTGGTCGACCGCAACTTCATCGGCCAGATCTCGCATCTGGGCGACATGGTGCCGGTCATGGCCGGCGTCACGCTCGCGTTCAAGCTCCGGCGCGAGCAGCGCGTGGGGCTCGTGTACGTGGGCGACGGCGCCACCAGCACGGGCGCGTTTCATGAAGGCATCAACTTCGCCGCGGTGCAGCGCTGCCCGCTCGTCGTGATCGTCGAGAACAATGGCTACGCGTATTCCACACCCACGCACCGCCAGTGCGCGGCCGAGCGGCTGGTGGACAAGGCTGCGGGCTACGGCGTCGCCGGCGCCACGGCGGACGGCAACGACGTGCTCGAGGTCTATCGAGTGGTGCACGACGCGGTCGAGCGGGCGCGCGCCGGCGGCGGCGTATCGCTGGTCGAGCTCATGACCTACCGGCGCAAGGGCCACGCGGAGCACGATAACCAGTCGTACGTGCCGCCCGGCGAGATCGAGCGCTGGGCCGCGACCAACGATCCGCTGGACCGCTACGTTGCCGCGCTCACCGGGACGTACGGCGTGGACGCGGCGGCGCTCGAGGCGCTGGACGCGAGCGTGCGCGACGCAATTGATCGCGCCACCGACGAAGTCGAGGCCGCGCCCATGCCGGAGCCGGGCGACGCACTGCGCGGCGTCTACGCGGAGCCGCCGTCCGCGCCGGTGCTCTGGTACCGCGCCGGCCATGCGCGCGCCGTCGACGACAACGAGCGCGCCCGCGGCTGGGGAACCGTCGATGGCTGAGGTCACCTACCTCGAGGCCATTCGCCAGGCGCTCAGCGAGGAGATGGAGCGCGACGCGGACGTCTTCTGCCTGGGCGAGGACATCGGCGCCTACGGTGGCGCATTCAAGGCGACGGAGGGCCTGCGCGAGCGCTTCGGCCCCGACCGCATGATCGACACGCCGGTGAGCGAGGCGGGCTTCGTCGGCGCCGCGGCGGGCGCGGCGCACATGGGGATGCGGCCGGTGGTCGAAATGCAGTTCATCGACTTCATCTCCTGCGCCTACGACATGCTGACCAACTACGTCGCCACGGCGCGGTACCGCGCGTTCCTGCCGTGCCCCATGGTGGTGCGCGGCCCGGCCGGCGGCTACGTGCGCGGCGGCCCGTTTCACTCGCAGAACCCGGAAGCCGCCTTCCTGCACACGCCCGGGCTCAAGGTGGTCTATCCCGCGACCGCGAGCGACGCGAAAGGTCTGCTCAAGTCGGCCATTCGCGACGACGATTGCGTGCTCTTCTTCGAGCACAAGTATCTGTACCGGCGCATCAAGGAAACGCTGCCGGACGGCGACCATGTGGTGCCCATCGGGCGCGCGCGGCTGGCGCGCGAGGGGCGCGACCTCTCGATCGTCACCTACGCGGCCACCGTGTGGAAGGCGCTCGAGGCGGCGGAGGCGCTCGAGCGCGAGGACGGGCTTTCGGTCGAGGTGCTCGACCTGCGCTCGCTGGCACCGCTCGACGACGAGGCGATCGTCGCGACCGTGAAGAAGACCAACCGGGTGCTTATCGTCCATGAGGATACCCTGACCGGCGGCATCGCCGGCGAGATCACCGCGCGGATCAGCGAGCAGGCGTTCGAGTGGCTCGACGCTCCGGTGCGGCGGGTCGCGGCGCATGATGTGCCGCTGCCGTACGCGCCGGCGCTCGAGGACTTCGTGCTGCCGCAGACGAGCGACATCGTGCGCGCGGCGCGGTGGGTGGCGGAATACTAGGCGGAGAAATCAGTCATGGCTCTCATTGACGTCGTCATGCCGCAGATGGGCGAATCCATTGCCGAAGGGACCCTCTCTCGCTGGCTCAAGAAGGTGGGCGATCCGGTGAAACGGGACGAGCCCATCTTCGAGATCTCCACCGACAAGGTGGACGCGGAGATCCCGGCGCCGAACGCCGGCGTGCTCGCCGAGATTCTGGTGCAGGAAGGCGAGACGGTCGCGGTGCAGACGCTGGTGGCGCGGATCGACACCGAGGCAGGCGCGGCGCAGGCGACAGCGGCGCCGGCAGCCGCCCCGGCCGCTGCGCCGCCCGTTCCGCCGGCGGCCCCTGCCGCCTCGCCTCTGGCTGCAGCCGCAGCACCGAGCCCGCCGCCCGCACCGGTGGCGCCCGCGGCATCGACCCCGCCCACGCCGACACCAAAATCCATGGCGCCGCCACCCGCCGCGCCAACGCCTCCGCCTACTACGCGTGCCGCCGCCTCGGGTGCCGCATCCTCCGGTTCCCCCAACGGGGGCGCGGAGACGGCGGAGGAACGGCTCCGGCGCAAGTCGACGCCGCTCGTCCGCCGGATGGCGGCGGAGCACAACGTCGATCTCGCGCGCATCCCCGGCAGCGGGCACGCGGGCCGGGTGACGCGCGACGATGTGCTGGGCTATCTCGAGGCGGCGGAAGGCCGCGCGCCGGCCGCCGCAGCCGCGGGGGCGCCCGCCGCGCCCTCAACTCGGCCCGCGCCGGCCGCCGCGGCGGCCGCGCCCGCTCCGGCGCCCGCGATCCCCGGCGTCGATCCCTGGCCCGGCGATCGGGTCGAACCGTGGTCGCGCATCCGGCGGCTCACGGCCGAGCACATGGTGATGTCGCGGCGCGTGTCGCCGCACGTGAACACGATCTTCGAGGTCGACTACACCCACGTTGCTGACATTCGCGGGCGCCGGAAGCAGGAGTTCGCCGAGCGGGGCGTCAATCTTACGTTCCTCGCGTTCATCGCGAAGGCGGTGGCATCGAGTCTCCGCACGCACCCCGTGATCAACGCCGCCGTCGGCGCCGATGCCACCATCTTCCGCCGGGACATCAATCTCGGCATCGCCGTAGCGCTCGACTGGGGCCTCATCGTGCCGGTCATTCGTAACGCCGACGAGCTGGCGCTGGCCGGCATCGCCCGCGCCATCAACGATCTCGGCGAGCGGGCCCGCACCAAGCGCCTCACGCCCGATGAAGTCCAGAAGGGCACCTTCACCATCACCAACCCCGGCGTGTTCGGCTCGGTGATCGGCACGCCGATCATCAACCAACCGCAGGCCGCCATCCTTTGCGTCGGCAGCATCGGCAAGCAGCCCGCCGTGCTCACGGTGGACGGGACCGACACCCTCGCGGTGCGCCTCCGCGGATTCCTTTCGCTCGCCTTCGATCACCGCATCGTGGACGGCGCCGACGCCGATCGCTTCATGGCGGAGGTGAAGCGCGCGCTCGAGGCGTTCCCGGAGGGAGCGGACTGAGATGGCGCGCACCCTCACGGTAGCGCGCGCGGCGGTGAGCCCCGCGGCCGAGGCCGAGTATCTGCGGACGATCGCCGAGCTGGCCCGAGTGGCCGAGCCGCGCGGCCGGCGGCTCTGGCTCTTCCGCTCGGCGGAACGGCCCGATCTCTTCCTCGAATGCAGCGAGAGCGCCAATGCCGCGACACACCGCGCCGTCGCCACGCTGCCCGACGATGAGGCGCGGCTCGAAGCCCGACTCGGCCGCCTCGCGGCCTACGGCCCCGACGCGCGCGAGCGCTGGCTCGAGGTCCGGGTCTGACATGCCACGGCGAATCATCGAAGTCGACGGCGCTGAGTGGCAAGTCGCCGTGAGCGGACGAACCACCCAGTACGTGAAGGACGAGTTCGGGCTCATCTTCTCGCGTGGGGCGGGCCCGGCGCGAGAACGGCGGGTTACGCGCTACTCGCCACGCGGCGCCAAGAGCCGCGACCGTTCGCTCGCCGAACTCACCGATGACGAGCTCCGTGCGCTCTGGCGCCGGTCCCAGCCGGCGTGGACCGCGCCCGAGACTGGATACGGCGCGTGAGCGAGCCGCAAGATCTGCCCGGATCCATCGTCGACCTCCACGTCCACTCCACCGCGTCGGACGGCGAGCTCACGCCCCAGGCGGTCGTGGCGCGCGCGGCCGGCGCCGGCCTCGCGGCGATGGCGCTCACCGATCACGACACCGTGGCCGGCGTGCCCGTCGCGGAAGCCGAAGGCGCGCGGCTCGGCGTGCGCGTCGTAGGTGGGTGCGAGTTTTCCGTTGCGGCGCCCTGGGGCGAGATGCATGTCCTCGGCTACTTCCTGCCAGCCGACTCGCCGGAGCTCGAGGCCTTTCTCGTCCGCTGCCGCGCCGACCGCGCGCGGCGCGGCCGCGCCATGGTGGACAAGCTGCACCGCGCCGGCGTCGTCGTGAGCGAGGCCGACGTGCTCGCCGAAGCGGACGGCGGCGCGGTCGGGCGGCCGCATGTGGCACGCGCGCTGGTGCGGCGCGGGCAAGTCGCTTCGGTCGGCGACGCCTTCGACCGCTACCTCGCGCGCGGCCGTCCTGCCTTCGTCGAGAAGACGCTACCGGCCTTTGCCGAGGTCGCAACGCTGGTGCATTCGGTCGGTGGCGTCGTCTCGGCCGCGCACCTCAAGGACCGCGCGAATCGATCCTTCCTGGCGCGGCTCCGGGCGGCGGGCCTCGATGCCGTGGAGACCCGCCACCCGAGCCACGATGGCGAGCAGCGCGCGCGCATTACCGACTTGGCACTCGAGCTCGGTCTCCTGCGCACGGGCGGCAGCGACTGGCATGGCGATCCGGCCGGCGACGAGACGCACGGCGCGCTCGGTTCTCAGCAGGTGCCGCTCGAATGGCTCGGGCGCCTCGAGGCGGCCCGCCCCGCGCGGCGATGACGGCGCCGGCCACACCCGACTTCCGCGACCGCGTGGCGCTCGTCACCGGCGTTGGCCGCGCGGGCCAGATCGGCCACGCCGTGGCGCTGGCGCTCGGCCGCGCCGGCGCGCGGCTCGTGGCCGCCGACCTCAACGCCGTGGGCGTGGCCGAGCGCGTGCGCGAATTCGCGGCGCTCGGCATCGAGGCACGCCCCGCCGCCGGTGATCTCACCATCCCCGACATCACCGAGCTGGCCATCGAAACCGCCATGCGCGCGTACGGCCGGCTCGACACGGTCGTGAACGTCGCAGGCGGGCTCACCACCTACGGCCCGCTCAGTAACCTCGGCCCCCGCGACTTCGACCGCGAGATGGCGATCAACGTGAAGACAACAGTGCTCGTCTCGCGAGCCGCCATCGGCGCCCTCTCGGCCGCGCGCGGCTCGATCGTCAACTTCGCGTCGATGGCCGTGCTCGAGCCGCAGAGTCCGATGGCGGTGTACTCGGCCGCCAAGGCGGCCGTCGCCGGTTTCACCCGGAGCCTCGCGCTGGAGCTCGCCGGTGCCGGCGTGCGGGTGAACGCGGTGGCGCCCGGCATGGTACGCACCGGCGACAACGTCGCGAGCGTCGGCACGGAGGGCCCTTACGTCGAGCTGGACGACATCTGCCGCGGCGTCCTGAGCCTGGCGGACCCCGCCTCAAGCATCACCGGCCAGATCCTGCCCATCCGGCCGCGCGGAGCCTGAGCGTGGAGCTACGCGGCCGCGTCGCGCTCGTGACCGGCGCCGGGCGCCGCCTCGGCCGCGCCATCGCCGCGGCGCTCGCCGAGCGCGGCATGCAGCTCGCGCTCCATCATCACGCATCAGCCGCAGGTGCGGCCGCACTTCGATCGGACATCGAATCCGCCGGCGGCGTCGCCGACTGCTTCGCGGCCGATCTCACCGACGCCGCCGCGGCGCGCGCGCTCCCGGATCGGGTCGCGGCGCGATTCGGCCGGCTCGACGTGCTGGTGAACTCGGCGGCCGTGATGCATCGGCTCCGCTTCGAGGAGACGAGCGTGGAGCGCTGGAACGAGATTCTCGACCTCAACCTGCGCGCGGTGTTCTTCTGCTCGCAGGGCGCGGCGCCACACCTCCGCGCGCAGCGTGGCCGCATCGTCAACCTCGCGGATGTGGCGGGCCTCGAGCCCTGGCCCGGCTTTGCCGCGCACTCGATCAGCAAGGCGGGTGTCGTCATGCTCACAAAGGTGCTGGCGCTGAGCCTCGCCCCGGACGTAACGGTGAACGCCGTGGCGCCCGGAGCCGTGCTCGTCCCGGAACACTACGACGCCGAGGCCCGCCAGCAGCTCGTCCGCACCACGCCGCTCGCGCGCCTCGGCACGCCGGAGGACGCGGTGGGTGCCGTGCTCTATCTCCTCGAGGCCGGCGATTTCGTGACCGGCACGACCCTCGTCGTCGATGGCGGCCGCGCGGTCCGCTGATCCCGCCGCTTTCGGCGATATCGTCATCGCGGGCGGGTACCTCGCGGCCGCGCCCGCGGAGCACGCGGCCGATGCGCGGCGGTCCGCAATCGGTAGGGCCCTGAGCCGGCGCGGAGGAACCTCCCCCGGTTCTATATTTGGTCAGCGGCGGCCCGTGCCGCCGCGACGGATTTCTCCGAGGATGTCATGCCGGAACGCTACGAGTTCGAGGTCATCATCGTCGGCGGCGGCCCTGCCGGGCTCTGCGCCGCCATGTATGCGGGGCGGGGCATGCTGCGCACCGTCCTCATCGAGCGCGGCGTGCCCGGCGGCGAGCTGCTCAACACCGAATGGATCGAGGACTATCCCGGCTTCCTCAAAATCAAGGGTCGCGAGCTGGCGCAGCTCATGACCGACCACGCGAAGGCGTTCGGTGCGGACATCCGGCAGGACAACGTCGAATCGATCCTGCGGCGCAACGACGGCACATTCGAGGTCGCGACCTCGCGCGGCCACGTCTACGAAGCGCCCGCCGTGATCCTCACCGCCGGGGGTACGCCGCACAAGCTCGGCGTACCGGGCGAGCTGGAGTATGCAGGGCGCGGCGTCTCCTACTGCGCGGTGTGCGATGGCGCGTTCTTCAAGGGTGAAACGCTCGCCGTCGTGGGCGGCGGCGACGCGGCGGTGGAGGAGGCCGACTATCTCACGCGATACGCCGAGAAGGTCTACGTGATTCACCGGCGCGGCGAATTTCGCGCATCGAAGCTTCTCCAGGAGCGGCTGTCCGCAAACCCGAAGATCGAGGTGCTCTGGAACAGGCGCGTGCTCGAGCTCGTCGGCGATTCGGCGGGCCTCACGAGCATCGCGCTCGAGGACACGGTGACCGGGGAGCGCTCATCGCTCGCGGCCACCGGCTGCTTCATCTTCATCGGATTCCAGCCGAACACCGGTCTGGTGCGCGAGCACTTCGCCCACGATCCGAGCGGCTACATGATCACCGACGAGCGGATGATGAGCTCGATTCCCGGCCTCTTCGCCGCGGGCGACCTTCGGGTGCAGCTCACCCGGCAGATCACCACCGCCGTGGGCGATGCCACCACCGCGGCAATTGCCGTCGAGAAATTCCTCACGGACCGGAAAGCCCGGGCGGAGCGCAAGGCGGCGGTCGAGGTTTGACGGCCGTGTCCGCGCTCGAGGTCGTGCAACTGCCCAACGGGCAGTTCGTCCAGAATTGTTACCTGATCGGCGACCGCGGCACCGGCGACGCGGTGATCGTGGACCCGGGCGAGGAGCCGGCGATGTTTCTGGCCGAGCTTGGCACCCGCGGCTGGACGCCCCGAGCCATCTGGCTGACCCACGCTCACGTGGACCATGTGCTGGGCGTCGCGGCGATCAAGCGGGCCACCGGCGTGCCGATCCACCTCCACCCGCTCGACCGGCCGCTGTACGACGCGTTGCCGGAGCAGGGCTCCTGGTTCGGGCTCCGCGTGGCCTCGCTGCCGCCGCCGGACGTGGAGCTGGTCCCAGGCACGACGCTTCGGGTGGGCGGCCTCGAGTTCGCGGTCCGGGCGACGCCCGGGCACTCGCCGGGATCAGTGAGCTTTGTGGGCCACGACCGCGTCTTCGGCGGCGATGTGCTGTTCAACGGCTCGATCGGCCGCACCGATCTGCCAGGTGGCAACTTCGAGACCTTGATGGCCACGATCCGGCACGAGTTTCTTTCGCTTCCCGATTCGACCGTCGTTCACAGCGGGCACGGCCCCGACACGACGATCGGTGTGGAGCGCCTGACCAATCCGTTTCTCCGCTCATGAACCTGTCTCGCATTCCCGGTCCGCTCCGCGCGTCCGCCGTCCTCACCTGTGCGGTGCTCGCGGTACTCTTCCTTGCTCCGGCACGCGCGAGCGCACAGGGCGTTTCCGGGCAGTTGCGCGACAGCCTTGTCGTCGGCGGGCCGCTCGCCAACGCCACGCTCCTCCTGGACGGCACCCCCACGCGCGTCCGCACCGACGGCTACGGTCGTTTCAGGCTCGACAGCGTGCCGGCGGGCACCCACACGCTCGGATTCACCCATCCTGCCTTCACCGAGGCGGGCGTGCCCGCGCCGCGTTGGAAGCTCGACGTGCCCGCGGTGGGACTCGCAAATCTCCTCCTCGCGACACCGTCGGCCGACAGCCGCTACGGCCGCGCCTGCGCCGCCGAGCCGCGCACACCCGGCACCGGATACTTCGTCGGCACCGTGCGCGATGCCGCGTCGGACAGCGGGCTCGCGGGGGTCGTGGTGAACGCGATCTGGTCGGAGATCACGGTGAGCAAATCGGAGGGCGTTCGCACGTCACGGCACAGCGCGCGGGCCCAGACCAACGCGCAGGGGCAGTTCGTCGTCTGCCGAGTGCCCAACGACGGCGAGGTCACTGTCTGGGCCGCCAGAAATGGGATCTCGACCGGCCTGATCACGCTCGACCTTGCCGGGCGCCCGCTTGCGGCGCGTGAGTTCACCCTTGGCACCCGGCCGCTGGCCGCGGCGGCCACGGCCGCCGACACCGCGCGGCTCACCGGCCGCCTCGACGGCATGGTGAAGAACATCGATGGCGCCCCAATCGCCGACGCCCGGGTGTACGTGCGCGGCAGCCGCGCCGTCGCGCGCACCACCGCCACGGGCGCGTTCTCGCTCGCCGGCCTGCCCGCCGGAACCCAGACCGTCGAGGCCTCAGCCCTCGGCTACCAGCCCGGCACTCTTGCGATCGATCTCAAGCCGGGCGGCGTTTCCCGCACCGAGGTCGTGCTCGGAAAGTCGGTTCAGCAACTCCCGTCGCTCGCCGTGATCGGCAAGATGCCTTCGGGCAGCGGCATCTCGTCGTTCGACGAGCGGATGAAGCGGGGGATCGGCACGTTCATCACCGAGGACGACATCGAGCGGCGCAATCCGCTGATCTTCGAGGACATCTTCCGCGGCATCCCGGGCGTGCAGGTCGAGCCGGTGGGCAACGGCTATCGGCTCTTCTCGAGCCGGGGGGCCATTGATGCCCAGGGTGAATGCAGCCCGCAGTACTACGTGGATGGCGTGCCCATGACGGTTGACCCGACCGACGACGCCCCGTTCCCCGTCGACCCGCGCGACATCGTGGGCATCGAGGTGTATTCCGGCGCATCGACCACGCCCGCCGAGTTTCAGCGCGCGATGAGCGGGTGCGGCGCCGTCGTGATCTGGACCAAGCGCGGCGGCTCGCGGCCGCGGCCGGCGAGCCGCTGATCACCCGACCGGCGGCGGCGCGATGGCGACGAGCATGACCGTGCGCTCGATCGCCTCGTCCACGCCATGCGGCTCGCCGGCCGGCGCCCAGACGAGCGTGCCGGCCTCGGCGAGTTGCGTCTCGCAGCCCACCGTGATCCTCGCCTTTCCCGTGAGGACGAGATAGAATTTGTCGGCCCCGGCGTGCGCGTGCAGCGCCTGCGACTGGCCCGGCTCGAAGCAGTTGAGGCCGACGAACAGCCGCTCGCCCCGCGCAAGATCCGCCTTGGCCGCCCTCGCCGCCGAAAACACGGCCCGGTCCGCGGCGCGAATGAAGTTGCTCATCTCCCTCAGCCTCCAGCGCGAACGTCCATGACCGCCACCCGCATCGAACGCGATCCCCTCGGCGAGAAGGCCGTGCCCGCCGACGCGCTGTACGGCATCCAGACCCAGCGCGCCGTCGAGAATTTTCCGATTTCCGGCCTGCGGCCGCTCCCGGCGTTCGTCGACGCGGTGGTCTGGATCAAGCGCTCGGCCGCGCTCACGCATCGCGACACCGGCCGGCTCGAGCCCCGGCTCGCCGAGGCCATCGTGCGCGCCGCCGACGAAGTGCTCGGCGGGAAGCATCGCGATCAGTTCGTCGTCGACGTGTATCAGGCGGGCGCCGGCACCAGCCACAACATGAACGTAAATGAAGTCCTCGCCAACCGGGCCAACGAGCTGCTCGGCGGGACGCGCGGCAGTTATGCGCCGGTGCACCCGAACGATCACGTCAACATGGCACAGAGCACCAACGACGTGATTCCCACGGCCATGCGGCTCGCGGCGCTTGCGACGCTGCCCGCGCTGCTCGCCGCGCTCGACCGGCTGGCTCAGGCGTTCGCGGAGAAGGGCGACGAGTTCGACCACATCGTGAAATCGGGCCGCACCCATCTGCAGGACGCAACGCCGATTCGCCTGGGTCAGGAGTTTCGCGCGTACGGACACACCGTTGGCCGCCACCGAACGAAGCTCGCGCAGGCGGCCGACTGGCTCCGCGAACTCGGGATCGGCGGGACGGCTGTGGGCACCGGCATCAACGCGGAGGAGAGCTACCCGCGCCGCATGGTCGAGCATCTGCGGCAGGTCTCGGGGCTCGAGCTCACGGAGGGGCGCGACCGCATCCAGTTGATGCAAAGCATGGGCGACGTCGCCACCATGAGCGGCGCGCTGCGCGCCTACGTCCTCGACCTGCAGAGGATCGCCAACGACATTCGCCTGCTCGCCTCAGGGCCGCGCACAGGTCTCGCGGAAATCGTGCTGCCGGCGGTGCAGCCCGGGTCGAGCATCATGCCGGGAAAGGTGAACCCGTCGATCGCGGAAATGGTGAACCAGGTCTGCTTTCAGGCGCTTGGCCTCGATTGCACCGTTGCGATGGCATCCGACGCGGGGCAGCTCGAGCTCAACGTGATGATGCCGGTGATGGCGCACAACCTGATCTTCGCGATGAGCATCGTGGGCAACGCGACGCGTGTGCTGGCCGAACGCTGCGTCGAGGGGATCCAGGCCGACGAGGCCCAGTGCGCCTACTGGCTCGAGCGGAGCCCGGCGCTCGTCACCGCGCTCGCGCCCGAGATCGGCTATGCGGAAGCGGCCAAGCTCGCCAAGGAAGCGCTCGCGACCGGCCTCACGGTGAAGCAGTTGCTGATGCAGAAGCACATGCTCGATGGCGCGAGGCTCGAGCAGGTACTCGACCTCCGCGCCATGACCGAGCTCGGCGTGCCGGGCGGGGGCCGGGTACCAGCCGGCGGCTGAACCGCGCCGGCGCCCTCGCCGCGGTGCTACGCGCGAAGCCCGTCGGGCGGGCCGTCGATTCGGCGCGGCAGCTCGAGAACGCGGAACGGCGGCTGGCCCGGCCGGATCCGCTGCAACAGCGCGAGTGAGACGTTGTAGACCGGCACGCCGGCCCTGGTCCGCCCCTCGGGCGTGCCGTGGTGCGCGTGGCCGTGAAACACCGCATCCACCGGATAGCGCCCGAGGGGCTCCTCCAGCCGGCTCGACCCGAGATACGGATAGATCTCCAGCGGCTCGCCCTCGACGGTGGCCTGGATCGGTGAGTAGTGCATCAGCACCACGCGTCGCGGTGTGTCGAGCCGCGCCAGCGCGGTCTCCAGCTTGAGCGCTTCGTCGAGCGCCTCGCGCACGAAGAGCTTGATCGCCGGCTCACCCCACGGGCCGAGCGCCCGCCGCCCAAAGCCGCCCGCAAATCCCTTCACGCCCGCGAACCCGACGCCGAGCAGCACGCTCGCGGTCCCATCGAGCACCGTGACGCCGGAGTCCGCGAAGATCTCCACCAGCTCGCCGGTGCGGCCCGACTCGTAGTCGTGGTTCCCGAGCACGGCGACAATCGGCACCTTGGCACCCGCCAGCTCACGGGCGAGCGCCCGCGCTTCGTCGGGATGCCCGGTGTCGGTGAGGTCGCCGCAGATGGCGAGCACGTCTGCCTGGCCCGCGACGGCGTCGAGCAGCATCTGCAGCGGGCCGCCGCCCACGCGGCCGTAGTGGAGATCGCCGACGGCAGCGAGACGGAGGCTCCGGCGCTCTGGGGTGGTCATCGGATGAAGGAAGCCGATTCCCGACCGCGCGGGCGGTGATCCCCGGCACAACCTCGGAACCCGGTGGCCGGTATCGTCCTCCGGTGCTCAGGGAGGCCCGGATGACGCTCGCCTCGACGACGCAGGCCGGTGTGGAGACGCCGTCGCACTCGTTCTACCGGGACGCACTCGACCTGCTGGCCCGGGCCCGCATCCCGTTCCTCCTGGGCGGCGCGTTCGCATTCGTGCATCAGACCGGGATCGACAAGTCGACCAAGGACCTCGACATCTTCGTCCGTCCCGTCGATGTGCCGCGCGTGCTCGAGACCTGCCGCAAGGCCGGCTATGAGGCCGATCTCGTCTTCTCCCACTGGCTCGCAAAGATCCGCTCGGCCGAGGGTTTCATCGACGTGATCTTCAGCTCGGGCAACGGCATCGCCACGGTGGACGATGGGTGGTTCGCGCACGCCCGAGAAATCGAGCTGCTTGGCCTCACGATCAAGCTTGCGCCGCTCGAGGAAAGCATCTGGTCCAAGGCGTTCGTCATGGAGCGCGAGCGCTACGACGGGGCCGACATCGCGCACATTCTCCAGGCCCATGGCCAGAGCCTCGACTGGGGCCGGCTCATCGAGCGCTTCGGGCAGTACTGGCGCGTGCTGCTGAGCCACCTCGTGCTCTTCGGGTTCATCTACCCGTCCAACCGTTCGCGGGTGCCGGCGTGGGTCGTCGAGGAATTGGTGAGCCGTCTCCTCGCCGAGACGGCGGCGCCGGATTCGACCTCGCCCGTCTGCAACGGTACGCTGCTCTCCTGGTCGCAGTATCTCGGTGACGTGCTCGGCGGCGAGTACCGCGATGGCCGGATCCGCCCCTACGGCACGATGACAGCACAGGAGGTCGCTCGCTGGACCGCGGCCGACAAGCAGAAATAGCCACTGACGGCCGGTCATCGGGGCGCGCGCTTGTAGCCGCCTCGGCCCGGAGCGATATTGCGGGATGCGGGTCACCACCTGGACCGAGTACAGCCTCATCATCTCGTTGCATCTCGCCCGCCGAGGCCGGAGCGGCACCGGCCCCGTGGCCGCGCGCGAGCTGGCCGATGCGGAACGGCTCCCGGCGGACTACGTCGAGCAGATCCTGCTGCGCCTTCGCCGCGCAGGGCTCGTCGAGAGCGTGCGAGGCGCCAAGGGCGGGTACTACCTGGCGCGGAGCCCGGTCGCGATTTCGGTCCGCGATGTCATGACGGCGTCCGAGCACCAGACCTTCGAGGTCAACTGCGAGGCTCACCCGGTGGCGGCCGAGCGGTGCAGTCCGGCTACCTCGTGCAGCATTCGCCCCGTATGGATTGCCCTGCAGCAGCGCGTCGACGAGCTGCTCGGCAGCATCTCGCTCGCCGACCTGATGAAGGATGAGGTGCAGGTGCAGGAGCTGGTGAGCATCACCTCGTCGGTGTAAGCATCGACCCGTGGGTGCGCTATCCGCTGATGAGCTCGTCCGGTACGCCCGGCACCTGATGCTGCCCGAGATCGGCCGCGGAGGTCAGGAACGACTCGCGGCCGCTCGCGTACTTCTCATCGGGGCCGGCGGACTCGGGTCGCCGGCGGCCCTGTATCTGGCCGCCGCCGGCGTCGGCACCCTCGGGCTCATCGACTTCGATCGCGTCGATCTCACCAACCTCCAGCGGCAGGTTCTCCACGGTACCAGCGCGATCGGCCGGCCCAAGGTCGCCTCCGCGGCCGAGCGCATCGCCGATCTCAACCCCGGCGTTCGCGTCGTGCCCATCGAGCAGCGGCTCTCGGCGGCCAATGCGCGCGCGATCCTCGGTGACTACGACATCGTCGTGGATGGCACCGACAATTTCCCCACCCGATACCTCGTCAACGACATCTGCGTCTGGCTCGGCAAGCCGCTCGTTTACGGCAGCATCCTTCGCTTCGAGGGGCAGGCGTCGGTGTTCTACGCGCCGGAAGGCCCGTGCTACCGCTGCCTGTATGCTGAGCCCCCGCCGCCCGAGCTGGTGCCGAACTGCGCCGAGGGCGGTGTGCTCGGCGTGCTGCCCGGCATCGTCGGCAGCCTGCAGGCTCTCGAGGCCATCAAGTGGGTGACCGGCGTCGGAGAATCTCTGGTAGGTCGACTGCTGCTCTTCGATGCCCTGCGGGTGCGCTTTCGCGAGCTGCGCGTATCGAAGGACCCCGAGTGCCCGGTGTGCGGCGAGCACCCCACGATCACCGAGCCGATTGACTACGCGGCATTCTGCGGTGTCACCGCGGATCGCGCCGGCGCGGACGCAGTGACGTCGCGCGCGCTCGCGCAGGAGTTGGCAGGCAACCGGGCCACCGATATGCCGCTCGTCCTGCTCGACGTGCGCGAACCATGGGAGTGGGAGATCGCCCACATCGCGGGCGCAATGCCCCTCCCCCTCGGCCAACTCCCCGACCGGCTTCGCGAGATCGACCCCCGCGCCGACCTCGTCACCATCTGCCACCACGGCGCCCGTGCCGAGAAAGCCCGCCAGCTTCTCGAGGCGGCAGGGTTCACGCAGGTGAGGACGCTGAGCGGGGGAATAGATGAATGGGCGCAGCAAGTGGATGCATCGCTGAAGCGATACTGAAAGGCGGTAGAGGCGGTAAGGATGGTAAAGGCGGTAAGAACTGCGCCGGCCGAGTCCTTACCGCCTTCACCATCCTTACCGCCTCTACCGCCCATGCCGAAGGCGGGACTCGAACCCGCACGGGCTTGCGCCCACTGCGCCCTGAACGCAGCGCGTCTACCAGTTCCACCACTTCGGCGAAGCGCGCAAACCTAGTTACGGCGCAGGGTTGGCGTCAAGTAAGCGGTTGACCAGCCGGCCTCCGCTGGCCTATCATTTGCTAAATTCCGAGGCTCGTGGCCCAAAAATCTCCGCCCCCTGCCGAGTCCCGGCAGTCGGTCGCCCGCAATCCGAAAGCAGCCCACGACTACCATGTCCTCGAGACTTGGGAGGCGGGCGTCGTGCTGACCGGCACCGAGGTCAAATCGCTCCGGAACGGGAAAGCGTCGATCAAGGAAGCGTACGCCCGGGTCCGCAACGGTGAGGTCTGGCTGGAGGGGATGAACATCACGCCGTACGAACAGGGCAACCGGTACAATCACGAGCCGGTGCGCTCCCGGAAGCTTCTCCTGCACCGCCGCGAGATCGAGCGCATGGTGGGCGCGGTCGAGCAGCGCGGGCTCACCCTGGTGCCGCTCGAGCTCTACTTCAAGAAGGGACACGCCAAGGTCGCGCTGGCGCTCGGCCGAGGCAAACAGCTACACGACAAACGCGAAGCCCTGAAGCGCCGCCTCGCCGAGCGCGAGGCGGCGCGTGCCATGTCGGTGAAGGGGCGGCGATGATCCTCGCGCTCGCGTTGGCGTCCGTGCTCGCTTCCGCACCTGCTTCATTGCCCGATCCAGCCTCCGCTGGCGCGCCGCCGCGTGCGCTCACCGTGAGCACGCCGCGCGGGGAGCGGCGCATCGCCGTGCAGCTGGATGGGGGGGGAGCGCCGGTCGTCGCCGCCCCGCCGCTCATCGCGGCGCTCGGAGGGACGATCACCGTCCTCGGCGAATGGGCCGAAGTGAGCGTCGCGCAGCAGGGGTTCCGCTTCCTGCTCGGCGCGCCGCTCTACCGATTCAACGAGAAGCTTCAGATGCTCGCCGGTCCGGTCTCCATCACCCGCGACACTGTCTTTCTCCCATTCCAGTTCGTCGCCGAGGTACTTCCCACGTACCTCGCGGATCGATACCGATACGACCGCGCCGCCGGACGCCTGATCGAGGCGCCGCCCGACCCGCCGGCCGCCCCGCGCGAGGCGCGATTGCCGAACGGCTTGCGGCCGGGCCACCTCATCACCGTCGATGCGGGGCACGGCGGAGTGGATCCGGGAAACCCCGGAATGTTTTTTCCCGGGGGACTCAAGGAGAAAGACGTAACACTTCGAGTATCGCTGTTGCTCCGGGACGAGCTCCGCAAGCGCGGTATCAACGTGCGCATGACCCGCACGACCGACACGCTCATTGCGCTCGGTGACCGCGGCGGCTACTGCACGGAAAGCTGCGACCTGTTCGTGAGCGTGCACGTGAACTCGTTGCCGCGGCGGCGCGGCTTCACCGACGTGCGCGGGTTCGAGACCTACTTCCTTGCCGAGGCCAAGACCGAAGATGCCGCGCGCGTGGCGCGGATGGAGAACGACGCGGTGCGGTTCGAGAGCGTGCCGGAGGAGCTGCCGCCCACCGGCGGCCTCGACTTCATCCTCAAGGACTTGCAGCTCAACGAGCATCTGCGGGAGTCGGCCCGCCTGGCCGAGCTGGTGGACGGCGGACTCGGCCGGGTCCATCCGGGGCCCGATCTCGGCGTGAAGCAGGCCGGGTTCATGGTGCTGACGACCGCGCGGCGGCCGGCAATCCTGGTCGAGATCGGCTACAGCACCAACCGCGACGACAGCCGGTACATCACCTCGACGGCCGGCCAGCGGGCTATCGCCGGCTCCATCGCGGATTCGATCGTGAAATATCTGCTGGAGTACGAGCGCAAGACCGATGCGACGGCGGACTCCGGCCGGGCCCGCTAGTGGCGCCGCGCGATCTCGCCCGCGAGGTCCTCGGCCAGCGCTTCCAGAATCCCGTGCTGCTCGCCTCCGGGACCGCGGGGTTTGGCTGCGAGCTCGATGGAGTTATGGACCTGGATCGACTCGGCGGGATCGTCACCAAGGCCGTCTCGCTCGAACCGCGGAAGGGCAACGCGCCGCCCAGGGTCGCTGAGTTCCGCGGTGGCATGCTCAACTCCGTCGGGCTCGCCAATCCGGGGCTCATCCACGTGCGCGAGGTCGAGCTGGCGTGGCTCACGCGCCGGCTCGCCCGGGCGCGGATCCTCGTCAACGTAGTCGGCTTCCGGGTCGGCGAGTATGCGGAGGTCGTCGGCGGCCTCGACGGCATGGTTGGCATCACCGCTTTCGAGCTCAACCTCTCCTGCCCCAACACGAGTGCCGGCGGGATCGAGTTCGGCGCCGACCGCGAATGCGTGGCGCGCATCGTCTCGAGCTGCCGCGCACGGACCCGGCTACCGCTCGTCGCCAAGCTCTCACCCGTGCTCCCGGACATAGGGGGGATGGCGCTGGTCGCGCGCGATGCTGGTGCCGATGCGCTCACGGTGGTGAACACCATGCCCGGCTTCCTCTCCGGCGGTCGAGCCGTGCCGAAACTCGGCGCCGGAAGCGGCGGCGTGAGCGGGCCAGCGCTGCTGCCGATCGGCCTCCTCGCCGTTCAGCGCGTGCTCGAGCGGACCGGCGGCATTCCGGTAATCGGCGTGGGTGGCATCCGGAGCGCCACGGACGTGCGCCAATACCTGCGCGCGGGAGCGATGCTCGTTGAGATCGGCACGGCGGCGCTCGCGGACCCGCGCCTGCCCGAGCGGGTGGTACGCGATCTTGAAGCCGGTGTGATGTGAGGGATCCGTCGGGCCCCGTTCGTGCAGGGGCGCGCCGCGAAGCCGCGATCCAACCCGGGAGGTCCATGAATTATCGAGCGGGCTCGCCTGGCCAGCGTCCCCAAGTTCGAGATCGGGCGCTTCGCGTGTCCACCGTGGAGGTCGTGTGCGCGCAGCGCTGACGGCAGCGCTGTTGGTGGCGCTCGCGCGTGCGGGGCATCCGCAGACGGACAGTCTCGACCGCGCGGCCGAGTTGGCCCAGCGGGCCTGGTTCAATCATGACGCACCGGCCCTCGTGGCCGGCTCCCCCCGAATCGTGGTGCAATTGCCCGGCACCGACCCCTCCGGCGCGCTCGGGCAGGCGCAGGCGACGGCGCTCCTCCGCGACTATTTCAACTCGGTGCAGGAAGTCGAGACGGTGGTGCGCTCGGCCCGCGAGGTGGAGCCCGGCCGGGGCTACGTCGAGCTGCTCCGCCGCTATCGGGTCACCGGCACCCAGGACGTTCGCACCCAGACTCTGCTCCTCGGCTATCGCAAAGGCGATCAGGGGTGGGTCCTGACGGAGATCAGGGCGAGCGGGTGAGATCGCCTCGATGGCGGGTTTCCCTTGCGTCAGGTCATTGAGCCGGTTAAAGTTCGCAGCTAGCCCAGAACCGGCCCCGGAAGCCAAGGAAGATTCGCGTGAAGGTACGCTCGAGCGTCAAACCGATTTGCGAGCACTGCAAGGTTATCAAGCGGCAGGGTGTCGTGCGGGTCATCTGTAAGCGCAACCCCAAGCACAAACAGCGGCAGGGCTGAGCATGGCGCGCATTGCCGGCGTGGACCTGCCACGCGAGAAGCGCGTCGAGATCGCGCTTACCTATATCTTCGGGGTCGGGCGCCCTACGAGCGGCCGCATCCTCTCCGAGACCGGCGTCAATGCAGACACCCGTGTGCGGGACCTGTCGGACGCGGAAGTGGCGCGGCTCCGCCAGTACATCGAGCGCTCGGTCAAGGTCGAAGGCGCCCTTCGCACCGAAGTGGCGATGAACATCAAACGGCTGATGGACATCGGCAGCTATCGCGGCATCCGCCATCGGCGCGGGCTGCCGGTGCGCGGACAGCGCACGCACACCAACGCGCGGACCAAGAAGGGGCCGCGGCGGGCCATCGCGGGCAAGAAGAAGGTGACCAAGAAGTAAGATGACCAATCCGAATCCGACGCCCGCGCCGGCCAAGGCGCCCGTGAAGCGCAGCAAGAAGGTGGTCGAGTCCGAGGGCATCGCCCACATCTCGGCCACCTTCAACAATCTGCTGATCACGATCACCGACATGAAGGGCAACGCGCTCGCCTGGGGCTCCGCCGGCAAGGCGGGCTTCAAGGGGTCGAAGAAGTCGACGCCGTTCGCCGCCACGGTGGCCGCCGAGAACTGTGCGCGCGAGGCCATGAACCTCGGGCTCCGCCGGGTCCACGTGCGGGTGCAGGGCCCCGGCAGCGGGCGCGAGTCGGCCATCCAGGCGCTCGCGTCGGTGGGGCTCCGGGTCGTGTCGATCCGCGACGTCACCCCGATTCCCCACAATGGGTGCCGCCCGCCCAAGAAGCGGCGGGTCTGAGCCATGTCCCGTCACGTGGGTTCGAGCTGCCGCCTCTGCCGCCGCGAGGCCACCAAGCTGTTTCTGAAGGGGACCAAGTGCCTCACCGAGAAGTGTCCGGTGGACCGCCGCGCCTATCCACCGGGCCAGCACGGGCAGGGCAGCGGCCGCCCGCGCAAGGCCTCGGAGTATTCACGGCAGTTGCGTGAAAAGCAGAAGGTGAAGCGCATGTATGGGCTCACCGAGCGCCAGTTCCGCAACACCTACGACGCCGTGACGCGCGAGCCGGGCGTCAAGGGCACAAACCTTCTCGTGGCGCTGGAGACGCGGCTCGACAACATCGTCTACCGGATGGGTTTCGCGGCCAGCCGCAAGGCGGCGCGCCAGCTCATCGGCCACGGGCACGTGGAGGTGAACGGGCGCCGGGTCGACATTCCGTCCTACCGGGTCGTGCCCGGTGAGGAAGTGCGGGTGGCTCCGGCAAGCCGCGAGCTCACGGCGGTGCAGGCCGCGCAGGAGCATGCGGCCCGCGGCGTCCCGGTGTCGTGGATCTCGGTCGACGCTTCCAACGCGGCCGGCCGGCTGGTCGAGCGGCCGACCCGCGATACGATTCCCATCAACGCGCAGGAGCAGCTCATCGTCGAGCTGTACTCGAAGTGACCATGACCATCGACCTGACCGGCCTCGTGCGTCCGCACCTGGTCGAGATGAGCAAGCGGGACGACAATCCGAACGCCGCCGAGTTCCGGCTGCAGCCGCTCGAGCGCGGCTTCGGCTACACGCTGGGCAACTCGCTCCGCCGGCTGCTGCTCTCCTCGCTCCGCGGGAGCGCGGTCTGGGGCTTCCGCCTCGACGGCGTGGTGCACGAGCACCAGACCGTGCCGGGCGTGCTGGAGGACGTGCACCAGATCATCCAGCGCCTGAAGGCCCTCACGCTCGTGCTCGCCGAGGACGTGGACGAAGCGGTGCTCCACATCAAGCGCGAAGGTGCCGGTCCGGTGTACGCCCGCGACATTCAGGAGCACGGGTCGGTGCGGGTCGTCAACCCCGATCACCTCCTCTTCACGCTCCAGGACGACCGTGAAATCAGCGGCGAGCTGTACGTGAACAAGGGCCGCGGCTACGTCGAGGCCGAGCTGCACCCGGCCGACCGCTCGCTCCCGGTGGATCTCGTGCGCATCGACGCGATCTACAATCCGGTCCGCCGCGCCAACTTCACGGTCGCCGAAACCCGCGTCGGCCAGCGCACCGACTACGACCGGCTTTCAGTCACCCTCGAGACCAACGGCACGATTTCGCCCGAAGACGCCATCGCCTACGCGGCGGCGCTCGCGCAGGAACACTTCCGCTACTTCGTCGAATTCGGACGGGTGCCGATGCAGCGGGACGCCGGATCGGCCGACGGAACGGGCGGAACATTGCGTGAGCGGCTCGGCCGCCCTATCGAGGCATTCGGCCTCACGGTGCGCTCGCTCAATTCGCTCAAGAACTCGAACATCCGCACCCTGAAGGACCTGGTCGAGATGTCCGAGGATGATCTGCTCAAGGTGAAGAACGTGGGCGAGAAGGCGGTTCAGGAAATCTCGGATCTCCTGCAGCAGGAAAACCTGAACTTCGGCATGAAGTTCGAGGAGGCGGACGGCGACCTCCGGGTGATCGACCCCGGCACCCCGCCCACACCGCAACCGGCTCCGGCCGCCGAGGAGGAGTAGGTGCGGCATCGGGCCAAGGGGCGCCAGCTCTCCCGCACGGCCACGCACCGGCGCGCCATGCTCAACAACATGGCGACGAGCCTCTTCGAGCACGGCCGGGTGGTCACCACCGAGGCCAAGGCCAAGGAGCTCAGACCGTTCGCCGAGCGACTCATCACGCTTGCGCGCCGCGGCGACCTCCACGCGCGACGTCTGGTGCAGCGGCGCATCAAGGACCGCGAGACGCTGGCCAAGCTGTTCGCCGAGATCGGGCCGCGGTTCGCCGCACGGCCGGGCGGCTACACCCGCATTCTCAAGCTCGGGCACCGGCCGGGGGACGGCGCCGACGTCGCCCGGATCGAGCTGGTCGGCGAGTGACGGCGGCTGTCCCGCACGTGAAGAAGGGGACCTTCGGGTCCCCTTTTTTTCTGCGCACGAGCGGCGAATCGACGACGAGTCAGCTAGCCTTGGTGATCCGGTTACTCTTGATGCACTGCGTGCACACCCGGATCCGGCGCGGCGCGCCGTTCACGAGCACCCGGACCGTCTGCAAGTTCGGGTACCACCGGCGGGTGGTCCGATTCTTCGCGTGGCTCACGTTGTGACCGGTGACCGGCCGCTTGGCGCAGATGGAACAGACTCGAGCCATGGACAACCCTTTACTGATGCAGCCGTTACGATCGTGCTGAACGAGGAAATCACGAAGCCGTGAAGTATACGCCGCCCGTACACGCCGCACAACTCCGCGCGCCCGGAATCCCGTGCCGCGCGCGCTGATCACCGGCATCACCGGTCAGGACGGCTCCTATCTCGCGGAGTTCCTGCTGGCGCGCGGCTACGGGGTCATCGGCGTGGTGCGCCGGACGAGCCATCATAGCCATGAGCGCATCGATCATCTGCTCAACCGGCTGGAAATCGTCGCGGCCGACCTGCTCGACCAGCACTCGCTCACGATTGTGCTGCAGGAGACGCGCCCGGACGAGGTCTACAACCTGGCGGCCCAATCATACGTCCCGACCTCCTGGACCCAGCCCGTCCTCACCGGCGAGTTTACGGCCCTCGGCGTCACCCGCATCCTCGAGGCGATTCGCCTGGCGCACCCCGCGGCCCGGTTCTACCAGGCCAGCTCGTCAGAGATGTTCGGCAAAGCGGTCGAGACGCCGCAGCGGGAGACGACGCGGTTTCATCCGCGCTCGCCCTATGGCGTGGCCAAGGTGTACGGGCACTGGATCACGGTCAACTACCGCGAGTCGTACGGCCTCTATGCGGTGAGCGGCATTCTCTTCAATCACGAGTCGCCGCGGCGTGGCATGGAGTTCGTCACCCGCAAAGTGTCCGACGGTGCCGCGCGGATCAAGCTCGGGCTCGCGCGCGAGCTCCGGCTCGGCAACCTCGATGCGTACCGCGACTGGGGATTCGCGGGGGACTACGTCGAGGCCATGTGGCGGATGCTGCAGCAGCCCACGGCCGAGGACTATGTGGTGGGCACGGGCATCGCGCACAGCGTGCGGGAGCTGGTCGAGGTTGCGTTCGGTCACGTGGGACTCGACTGGCGGGACCACGTGGTCATGGATCAGCGGTTCATTCGACCCGCGGAGGTCGATCTCCTCGTGGCTGACCCGACCAAGGCCTGCGCGCGGCTCGGCTGGCGGCCGTCGGTGTCGTTCGAGGCGCTGGTCAGGATGATGGTGGACGCCGATCTTGCGCGGCTCGCACCGCTCGCGAGGCACGCGTGAGGGTGCTCGTGACCGGCGCCGACGGGTTCGTGGGGCGCCACCTCGTGCGGCACCTGGCCGGCGAGGGGAACGAGGTCACCGCGTGTCACCGGGCCGACGGCCGGGCGCCTGAAGAGTGGACGGCAATCCGCGCCACCGGCATCCCGCTCGAGTTGGGCGATGATGCGTCGGTGCGGGCGGCGGTCGCGCGGCCGCTCGACGCGGTGGTGCACCTCGCGGCGGTCAGTTCGGGGGCCGATGCCCGGCGCAATCCGGCGTGTGCCTGGATCGTCAACGCGGTCGGCACCGTTCGTGTGCTGCGCGCGGTGAGCGCGGGACGCGATGCGCCGGGACGCGCGGGATCCGATCCGCTGGTGCTCATCGTGTCCACCGGTGAGGTGTACGGTACGGGTGCAGGCGACCCCCAGCCTCGCCGCGAGAGCGATCCGGTGGCTCCCGTGTCGGACTATGCGGCGAGCAAGGCGGCCGCCGAGCTGGCCGCGCTGGAGTCGTGGCGCGCCGGCGCGCTCCGGGTGGTAATCGCCCGCGCCTTCCAGCACACCGGACCCGGGCAATCGGCGCAGTTCGTGGTGCCGGCCTTCGTCACGCGGCTCAAGGCGGCGCGGACGAGCGGCGCGCGCACGGTCCGCACCGGGAATCTCGAGCCGGTGCGCGATCTGCTCGACGTGCGCGACGTGGTCTCGGCGTACGTCGCGCTACTCGCGCGCGGCGAGCCGGGCGCCGCGTACAACGTCGCGAGCGGTATCGGCGTGCGCCTCGGCGACGTGTTCGCACGGCTCGCCGAGCTCGTCGGCGCGAGCGTGGTACCCGAGCCCGACCCGGCGCTTGTGCGCGCCGGCGACATCCAACATCTCGTCGGCGACCCCGCGCGGCTCCGGGCGGCCACCGGCTGGATGCCTCGCTTCACGCTCGACCAGACGCTCCGCGGAGTGGTGGATGCCCAAGCGGACTGACCTCCAGACGATTCTCCTCATCGGCTCCGGCCCCATCATCATCGGGCAGGGCGCCGAATTCGACTATTCGGGCACCCAGGCGGTGCGCGCGCTCAAGGAAGAGGGTTACCGCGTCGTCCTGGTGAACTCGAATCCAGCGACGATCATGACCGATCCCGAGCTCGCCGACCGGACCTACATCGAGCCGGTGACGCCGGAGTGGGTGGCCAAAGTGATCGAGCGGGAGGAGCCCGACGCATTGCTGCCGACCATGGGCGGCCAGACCGCGCTCAACGTCGCCATGGCGCTCTGCCGAGACGGCACGCTCGCGCGCCACGGCGTCGAGCTGATCGGCGCGAACGAGCGCGCCATCCGGATCGCGGAGGACCGGCAGGAGTTCGCCACGGCGATGCGGCGGATCGGCCTGGCCACGCCGGAGGGGCGCGTGGTGCGGAGCGTGGAGGAGGCGCGTGAGGCGGTGGCCGACACCGGCTACCCGGCCATCTGCCGCCCCTCGTTCACGCTGGGCGGGACCGGCGGCGGGATCGCGTACAATCGCGAGGAGTTCGAGGAGTTGATCCGGCGCGGGCTCGAGCTGTCGCCGGTGGGCTCGGTGCTGGTGGAGCGGAGCATCATCGGCTGGAAGGAGTTCGAGCTGGAGGTGATGCGCGACGGCGCCGACAACGTCGTGATCGTCTGCTCGATCGAAAACCTCGACGCGATGGGGGTGCACACCGGCGATTCGATCACGGTGGCGCCTATCATGACGCTCACCGACCGCGAGTACCAGCGGATGCGGGATGCAGCGATCGCGGTGATCCGCGAGGTCGGCGTCGCGGCCGGCGGGTGCAACATCCAGTTCGCGGTGAACCCGACCACCGGGGAGCAGCTCGTCATCGAGATGAACCCGCGGGTATCGCGCTCGTCGGCGCTCGCCTCCAAGGCCACCGGCTTTCCTATCGCCCGCATCGGCACCAAAGTGGCCGTGGGGTACCGGCTCGACGAGCTGCCCAACGACATCACCAAGGTCACGCCGGCCTCGTTCGAGCCGGTGCTCGACTACGTCGTCGTGAAGATCCCCCGATTCGCCTTCGAGAAGTTTCCCAGCGCGGATCCCGGGCTCACCACCCAGATGAAGTCGGTCGGCGAGGTGATGGCAATCGGGCGGACCTTCAAGGAGGCGCTGCAGAAGGGGCTGCGCGGGCTCGAGACCGACCGCGCCGGGTGGGCGGTGTCGCCGGTGCTCGCTGACGATCGGGTGGAGAGCACCGATCGCGAGTCGCTGCTGGCGGCGCTGCGCACGCCGACACCGGAGCGGATCTTCCAGATCAAGCATGCGCTCGCCGCCGGTATCGGCGTCGCGGCCATCGCGGAGCGGAGCGGGATCGACCCCTGGTTCCTGCATCAGATGGCGGAGCTGCTGGAGGCGGAGCGGGAGTGGGCGGCCGGGTGCCTGGGCGGCGAGGCGGCGAGCGACGGGGCGAGGGCGCCCGGCCTCCGCAGGATGAAGCGGCTCGGCTTTTCCGATCGGCAGCTCGCGGAGCTCGCCGGCATCAAAGAAGGCGAAATTCGAGCCGAGCGGCACCGGCTCGGGATTCGCCCCGCGTACAAGACCGTTGACACCTGCGCCGGCGAATTTCCCTCCTCGACCCCGTATCTCTACTCGTCGTACGACGACGAGAACGAAGCGGCGCCGGTCGGCGACCGCACGGTCGTCATCCTCGGCAGCGGCCCCAACCGGATCGGACAGGGCGTCGAGTTCGACTATTGCTGCGTGCGCGCCGCGCTCGCCTTTCGTGAGCTGGGCTACCGAACGGTGATGGTGAACTCCAATCCCGAAACCGTCTCGACCGACTTCGACATTTCGGACGCGCTCTACTTCGAGCCGCTCACCCTGGAAGACGTGCTCGAGATCGTGCAGCTCGAGCGGCCGGTGGGCGTCGTCGTCCAGCTCGGCGGGCAGACGCCGCTCCGCCTGGCGAAGGCGCTGGAGCGCGAAGGCGTGCCCATCCTCGGCACCTCACCGGACGCGATCGACGCGGCCGAGGACCGGCGGCGCTTCGAGGCGCTGGCGCGCGAGTTGGGCGTAGCGCAGCCGCCGAGCGGCACGGCCACGTCCGCCGACGAGGCCGCGGCCGTTGCCGCAGGCGTGGGGTATCCGGTGCTGGTGCGGCCATCCTACGTGCTGGGCGGCCGCGCGATGGAAATCGTGTACGACGAGCCGTCGCTCCGCGCGTATTTCACCCGTGCGGCCCGCGTCGCGCCCGAGCACCCGGTGCTGATCGACCGCTTCCTGGAGGATGCGTTCGAGGCGGACGTGGACGCGATCGCGGACGGCACGCGCTGCGTGATCGGCGGCGTGATGCAGCACATCGAGGACGCGGGCATCCATTCCGGCGATTCCGCCTGCGTGCTGCCGCCCTATCTCATCACCGACCAACAGGTCGAGGAGATGCGCCGCCACACCCGCGCCTTTGCCGAGCGGCTCGGGGTCGTGGGGCTCATCAACGTGCAGTACGCCATCAAGAACGGCGTCGTGTTTGTGCTGGAAGTGAACCCGCGCGGCTCGCGGACGGTGCCGTTCGTCTCCAAGGCCACCGGCGTGCCGCTCGCGAGCCTCGCCGCCTCGGTCATGACAGGCAAGACGCTCGAGGAGCTGGGGCTCCACGACGATCTCCTGCAGCCCTACGTCGCCGTGAAGGAGGCCGTCTTTCCGTTCACCAAGCTGCCGGGCGTGGACTCGGTGCTGGGGCCTGAGATGCGGTCGACCGGCGAGGTGATGGGCATCGCCGATTCGTTCGGCATGGCGTTCGCCAAGGCGCAGATCTCGGCCGACGGGGCGCTGCCGCTCTCGGGCACGGTGTTCGTCACCGTGAACGACCACGACAAGAACAACGTGGTGCCGATCGTGCGGCGGTTCCACGCGCTCGGGTTTCGCATCCTGGGCACCGAGGGCACCGCGCGGCATCTGCGCGCCCGCGGCATTCCCGTCGAGCGGGTGCTCAAAGTGTATGAGGGCCGGCCGAACGCGATCGACCTCATCGTGTCCGGCGGAATGCAGCTGCTCATCAACACCCCGCTCGGTAAGCTGACCCAGCAGGACGATTACGCCATCCGGCGCGCTGCGCTCCAACACCGGGTACCGTACACGACCACGCTCTCGGCCGCCTCCGCGGCGTGCGACGCGATCATCGCGCTCCGGAGCCGGGCGGGCGAGGTGCGCGCGCTCCAGGAGTGGCATGCCCTCGCGCGGGAAATGTCAGCCGAGTGGACCGGCTGAGCGCGCGCGACCCCGGCTTCGCGGCGGGGCTCCGCAGCCGGGTCCGCGGCGAGGTGCGCGAGGGCGACAGTCTTGCACGCGCCTCCACCTACCGGATCGGCGGCCCCGCGACGGTGCTCCTGCCGGCCGCGCCTGAAGACGTCGCCGCGGCACTCGGCTTTGCGACAGGGGCGGGCGTGCCATGGTTCGTGCTCGGCCTCGGCTCCAACCTGCTGTTGCCGGACGAAGGGCTCGACGCGCTGGTCATCCGGATCGGGCGCGGGCTCGACGCCCTGGTCCGGGAGGGCACCCGCTGGCGCATTGGGGCGGGGCTGCCGGCGCCACTCGCAGCGCGCCGCACGGCGGAGGCGGGTTTTGCCGGACTGCACCGATTCGTGGGCGTGCCGGGCTCGGTGGGCGGTGGCGTGTACATGAACGCCGGCTGCCACGGCGACGAGTGGGCGAATGTGGTCGAATGGGTAAGCGTCGTCGAGCCGGACGGCAGCGCGCGCGTGCTCGGACGGGGCGAGATTCCGTTCACGTACCGCCGCAGCGGACTCGACGGGCGCGTCGTGGTGGAGACGGTCGTGGAGCTCCGCCCCGAGGACCCGGCCCGACTGGCGGAGGAGGTGAGCGAGCTGTTCCGCTGGCGGCAGCAGGGCACGCCGTTCAACCAGCCGTGTTGCGGCAGCGTGTTTCAGAATCCGCATGGCGCGAGCTGGGGCCGCGAGCGCGGTCCGCGCACGGCGGGTCAGCTCATCGAGGCGGCGGGGCTCAAGGGATGCCGCGTCGGTGGCGCCGAGGTGTCGCCGATGCACGCCAACTACATCGTGAACACGGGTGGTGCCACCGCGGCCGACGTGCGCGCGCTCATCGCCCGGGTGCGGGATGCTGTCGCCGAGCGGTTCGGCGTAACGCTCGAGCGCGAGGTGAAGCTCATCGGCCGCTGGGGAGAGTCTCTCGCATGAGCAACGGGCTCGCATGAGCGACTACTTCGTCCACGAGTCGGCCTACGTCGACGCCGGCGCGGTGATCGGGGCCGGCACGAAGATCTGGCACTTCTGCCACATCATGCCCGGTGCCGTGATCGGCGCGCGGTGCAACCTCGGCCAGAACGTGGTCGTGATGCCGGGTACGCGGCTGGGCGACAACGTGAAAGTGCAGAACAACGTGTCGATCTACGAAGGCGTGACGCTCGAGGACGACGTGTTCTGCGGGCCAAGCTGCGTTTTCACCAACGTGACGAATCCGCGGAGCCACGTCTCCCGCAAGGCGGAGTACCGCCCGACGCTGGTGCGGCGGGGCGCCTCGATCGGGGCAAATGCCACGATCGTCTGCGGCGTCACGCTGGGCGAGTACTGCTTCATCGGGGCCGGCGCGGTCGTTGCGTCCGACGTGGCGCCGTTTGCGCTCATGGTGGGCGTTCCGGCCCGGCGGGTCGGTTGGATGTGCCAGTGTGGCGAGCGGCTTCGGCCGGGCGCCGGCGGCGATGCACGCTGCGCGCGCTGCGGGGCCGCATACCGAGAGGAGGCGGGCCGACTCCGGTTGATTGACCCACCCCAACAGCATGGCTAAGTTGTTCGGTTTCCGGGGGTTTGCCCTCTCATTCGCTGGTGACTTCCTGCAGGTGAGACCTTGAACGTCCCCCTTCTCGATCTCGTGGCGCAGTACCGGACCATATCGGACGAGGTGCTGCCGGCCATGCAATCGGTGATCGAGCGGCAGCAATTCATCATGGGGCCCGAGGTGGCCCGGCTCGAAGCCGAGGTGGCGCGGTTGAGCGGGGCCGCACACGGCGTCGCATGCGCCAGCGGAACCGATGCGCTCCTGCTCCCGCTGCGCGCGCTGGGCCTCCGGCCGGGCGACGAGGTGATTGTCCCCGCATTCACCTTCTTCGCAACCGCGGGCGCGGTGCATAACGCCGGCGGCACGCCGGTGTTCGTCGACATCGATCCCGCCACGTTCAACCTGTCGCCCGACGCGGTGGCGGCGGCAGTGACACCCCGGACCCGCGCCGTCGTGGCGGTGCACCTCTACGGGCAGATGGCGGCGATGGAGCAGCTGCTCGAAATCGGCCGGCGGCACGGCATCCCGGTCCTCGAAGATGCAGCGCAGGCGATCGGCGCGCGCCGCCGGATCGACGGGGTCTGGCATGCGGCCGGCGGCCTCGGTCGGGCGGGCGGGCTGTCGTTCTTCCCCAGCAAGAATCTGGGTGCCTGGGGCGACGGCGGGATGATGCTCACGAGCGACGACGCGCTCGCCGCCCGGCTCCGCAAGCTCAGGCTCCACGGCGGCGCCAAGCAGTACCACCACGAAGAGGTCGGCATCAACAGCCGTCTCGACACCTTGCAGGCGGCCGTCCTCCTGGTGAAGCTCCGCCATCTGGCAGACTGGAGCGACGCGCGCCGCCGCCGCGCCGCGCGGTACACCGCGGCGTTCACCGGGCATGCGGCCGTGTGCCCACCGCGGGTGGATCCGGCCAACGAGCACATCTTTCACCAGTACACGGTGCGGGTCGAGCGGCGAGACGCACTGGCGGCACACCTCAAGTCACATGGTATCGGCCACGCGATCTACTATCCGACCGCGCTGCCCGCGCAGCCGTGCTTTGCGCACCTCGGCTACGGACCGGGCAGCCTCCCGGCCACCGAGGCGGCGACGGCACGCGTGATTTCATTGCCGATCTACCCGGAGCTGAGCGACGCGCAGCAGGATGCGGTGATCGAGGCCGTCCTGGGCTTCTACGCATGAGCCGGCTCAGGGTCGGCGTGATCGGCGCCGGCGCGTGGGGACAGAACCACGTGCGCACGCTGGCGGGCATGCCCGAGGCGGAGCTGGTCGCGGTCTGCGACCTCGATCCAGCAGTGCGCGAGCGGCTCTCGCGCCAGTATCCCTCCGCGCTCGTGACCGACTCGGCGCCGGCGCTGCTCGGTCAGGTGGAGGCGGTGGTGATCGCGTCCACCGCACGCACCCACGCCGCGCTCGGCTGCGCCGCGATCGAGGCGGGCGTGCCGGCGCTGATCGAAAAGCCGTTCGCGCTCACCGTGCCCGACGCCGAGGCGCTGGCGGCGGCGGCGGCGCGGCGGGGCGTGCCGCTGCTCGCGGGCCACCTGCTGGAGTACCACCCGGTCGTCGAGTACCTGCGCGGTCTCGTGGCCGGCGGCACGCTCGGGGAGGTGTACTACCTCTACTCCCAGCGGGTCAACCTGGGCCAGGTTCGGCCCGACGAGAACGCGCTCTGGAGCTTCGGTCCGCACGACGTCTCCGTGGCGCTTTTCCTGCTGGGCACCGCGCCGCGCACCGTGACCGCGCAGGGCCACTCGTACTTGCAGCCCGGCATCGAGGACGTGGTGTTCGTCACGATGACGTTTGCCACGGGCGTGGTGGCCCACGCGCAGATGTCGTGGCTCGATCCGCACAAGGAGCGCCGGCTCACGGTCGTGGGCTCGCGCCAGATGGCGGTGTTCGACGACATGCAACCGCGGGAGAAGCTCCGCATCTACGACAAGGGCGTGGACCGCCCGCCCGAGTATCGCTCGTACGGGGAGAGCCTCGCAGTGCGCGAGGGCGACATCTTCATCCCCCGCATCTCCAACGCGGAGCCGCTGGCACAGCAGCTCCGGCATTTCATCGCGGTGGTGCGGGGCGAGGCGGCGCCGCGGGCCGATGCGGCGGACGGCGTGCGGGTAGTCCGCGTGCTCGACGCGGCGAGCCGCTCGCTCGCGCGCGGCGGCGCCCCCATTTCGCTCGAGGACCGAGCATGACGGTCGCTCAAGAGCTGATCGCCAAGGCCGAGCGGCGCGAGGCGATCTTCGGAATTGTCGGGCTGGGTTACGTTGGACTGCCGCTCGCGGTTGAGCTGGCGCGCGCAGGCTATCGTGTGCTGGGCTACGACGTGAACCAGCGCGTGGTGGACGGGCTCAACGCCGGGCGATCGCACATCAAGGACGTGAGCGACACCGCGCTGGCCGAGGTGCGCGACCGCTTCAGCGCCACCACCGATGGTGCCCGGCTGGCCGAGGCCGACGCCATCTCCATCTGCGTGCCGACGCCGCTCTCCAAGTTCAAGGACCCCGACGTGAGCTACATCGTCGCCGCCACCGAGGCGGTGAAGCATACGCTTCGGCGGGGTCACGCGATCATCCTCGAGAGCACGACGTATCCGGGCACCACCCGCGAGATTCTCCTGCCGGCGCTCGAAAGCACCGGACTCCGGGTGGGCGAGGACTTCTTCCTGGCGTTCAGTCCCGAGCGGGTGGATCCTGGCAACCCGACGTACGGCACCCGGAACACGCCCAAGGTGGTGGGTGGCATCACGCCCGACTGCCGCCGGGTGGCGGTGGCGCTCTATCAGGGCGTGATCGACACGCTGGTACCGGTCTCCACCACCGAAGCGGCCGAACTGGTCAAACTGCTGGAGAACACCTTCCGCAGCGTGAACATCGGCCTCGTGAACGAGATGGCCATCGTCTGCGACAAGTTGGGCGTGGATGTCTGGGAGGTGATCGAGGCGGCGGCCACCAAGCCGTTCGGCTTCATGAAATTCCTTCCGGGGCCGGGGCTCGGCGGCCACTGCATTCCGATCGATCCGCACTACCTCGCCTGGAAGATGCGCGGGCTCAACTACAAGACCCGCTTCATCGATCTGGCCGGCGAGCTCAACACCGAGATGCCGCTCTTCTGGGTGCGCAAGGTGGCCGAGTCGCTCAACAGCCAGGGGCGCGCGCTTCGCGGCGCCAGCGTGCTCGTTCTGGGTGTCGCCTACAAGCGCGACATCGACGACCTGCGCGAGAGCCCCGCGCTCGACATCATCCGTCTGCTCGAGGCCCAGGGCGCGCGGGTGAGCTACCACGACCCGCACGTGCCCGAGTTCAGCGAGGACGGCCACCACTTCCGCTCGGTGCCGCTCACGCCCGCCGCCGTCGAAGCGGCCGACTGCGTCGTCGTGGTCACCGACCATTCCGCCATCGATTTCAACATGGTCAAACGGCACGCGCGTCTGGCGGTGGACACCCGCCACGCGCTACCCCGGGGAGACTGAACATGCATGTGACGGTGGTGGGCAGCGGCTACGTGGGCCTCGTGGCCGGCGCCTGTCTCGCGGAGGCGGGCAACGACGTCGTCTGCGTGGACGTGGACGCGCGCAAGATCGAGCGCTTGCAGCGGTGCGACATCCCGATCTACGAGCCCGGCCTCGAGCCCATGGTGCGCCGCAACCAGGAGGAGGGCCGGCTCGGCTTCAGCACCGACGTCGCCGCGGCCGTGCGCCGCGCGCGCGTCCTCTTCATCGCGGTCGGCACGCCGCCCGGCGAGGACGGCTCGGCGGATTTGCAGCACGTCCTGGCGGTGGCACACGCCATCGGCAAGCACATGAACGGTCCCAAGGTCATCGTCACCAAGAGCACCGTGCCGGTCGGGACCGCCGCAAAGGTGCGCGCCGCGATCGAGGCCGAAACCCGCGTCCCGTTCTCGGTCTGCTCCAATCCCGAGTTCCTGAAGGAAGGCGCGGCGATCGACGACTTCATGAAGCCCGACCGGGTCGTGATCGGCGTCGACTCCGACGAGGCGCGCGCGATCATGGGCGAGCTGTACGCGCCGTTCGTGCGCACCGGCAATCCCATCATCTTCATGGATATCGCATCGGCCGAGGTCACCAAGTACGCGGCCAACGCCATGCTCGCCACCCGCATCTCGTTCATGAACCAGGTGGCCGAGTTCTGCGAGCGGGTCGGCGCCGACGTGAGCATGGTGCGGAAGGGCATCGGCACCGACCGGCGGATCGGGCCTGCGTTCCTCTTTCCGGGACCTGGCTACGGCGGCTCCTGCTTTCCCAAGGACGTGAAGGCGCTCATCCATTCGGCGCAGAGCGCCGGGATGCAGTTCGACCTGCTCGAATCGGTCGAGTCGGTGAACGAGCGGCAGAAGCTGGTGCTCTACCGGAAGGCGCTGGGCGCATTCGGCGGCGAGTTGCGTGGCCGCCGGCTCGCCGTCTGGGGGCTCGCGTTCAAGGCCGAGACCGACGACATGCGCGAGAGCCCGGCGATTCCGGTCATCCAGTCGCTGCTCGCCGCGGGAGCCGCGGTCAAGGCGCACGATCCGAAGGCCATGGACGGCGCCCACGCCTGCTTCGGCGACGCCGTGGCGTTCGCGCGCGACCCCTACGACGCCGTGGACGGTGCGGACGGGCTCATCATCGTGACCGAATGGCTGGTGTACCGCACTCCCGATCTCGGCCGGATCAAGGCGTTGCTTCGCCGCCCGCTCGTCATCGATGGCCGCAACCTCTACGAGCCGGAGCGCATGGCCGCGCTCGGCTTCGAGTACCACGGGATCGGGCGGAGGACGCCGTGAAGGTGCTGATCACCGGGGCCGGCGGGTTCCTGGGCTCGCATCTCACCGACCGCTTCCTGCGCGACGGGCACGAGGTGATCGGCGTCGACAACTTCGTGACCGGGAGGCCCGACAACGTCGCGCATCTGCTCGGGAATCCGCGGTTCCGGTTCATTCAGCACGACGTCACCAACTTCATCTACGTCGAGGGGCCGCTCGACGGCGTGCTGCACTTCGCCTCGCCCGCGAGTCCCATCGACTATCTCGAGCTTCCCATCCAGACGCTCAAGGTGGGGTCGCTCGGCACGCACAAGGCGCTGGGGCTCGCCAAGGCCAAGGGTGCGCGCTTCCTGCTGGCGTCGACGTCCGAGGTCTACGGCGATCCGCAGGTGCATCCGCAGCCCGAGAGCTACTGGGGCCACGTGAATCCGGTCGGTCCGCGCGGCGTCTACGACGAGGCCAAGCGCTTCGCCGAGGCGATGACGATGGCCTACCACCGATATCATGCGGTGCCTACGCGCATCGTGCGCATCTTCAATACGTACGGCCCGCGCATGCGGGCGCGCGACGGTCGCGTGGTGTCGAATTTCATCGTCCAGGCACTGAAGGGCGAGCCGCTCACGATCTACGGCGACGGGTCCCAGACCCGCTCGTTCTGCTACGCGACCGACCTGATCGAGGGCATCTACCGGCTGTTCCACAGCGACCGGATCGAGCCGACCAATATCGGCAACCCGAACGAGTTCACGGTGCGCGAGCTGGCAGACGCGGTGCTGCGTCTCACCGGCTCCCATTCGCCCATCGAGACGCGCCCGCTGCCGGCGGACGATCCCAAGGTCCGCCGCCCCGACATCACGATCGCGCGCCAGGTGCTCGGCTGGGAGCCCTCCATCCAGCTCGACGAGGGGCTCTGCCGCTCGATCGAGTTCTTTCGGGAGCGGCTGGCGTGACCGCACGGGTGCTCGTCACCGGCGCCGCAGGGTTCATCGGCTCGCACCTCATCGCGGCGCTCGCCACACGGGGCGACGAAGTTGTGGGAATCGACAACTTCGATCCTTTCTACCCCCGCGCGATGAAGGAGCGGAACCTGCGTGAGGTGGGACACCGGCCGGGGCTCTGCCTGCACGAGATCGACATGCTCGACGTCGATGCGGTCGCGGCGCACCTCACGCCCGACACCGTGCTCGTGCACCTGGCCGCCAAGGCGGGCGTCCGGCCCTCGCTGGCCGATCCGGTGGGGTACGCGCGGACCAACGTCGCGGGCACCGCCGCGGTGCTCGAGGCCGCCCGCCGGGCCGGCACCGAGCGCATCGTATTCGGCTCGTCGTCCTCGGTGTATGGCGACAGCACGCCGGTCCCGTTCCGCGAGGATGCCACCGCTATCGACCCGGTCTCGCCGTACGCGGCGACCAAGCGGGCGGGCGAGCTGCTGGTGAGCGCGCTGGCGCCGATCCACGGGTTTCGCGTGGCCGCGCTCCGCTTCTTCACGGTGTATGGGCCGCGGCAGCGCCCCGACCTCGCGATCCACGCCTTTGCCCGGCGCATGGCGGCCGGCCAGCCGCTCACGCTTTTCGGCGACGGCACGCAGGCGCGTGATTACACGTACTGCGACGACATCGTGGACGGGGTCGTGGCCGCGGTCGACTGGACCGCGACCGCCCGGGTCGGCATGGACGTCTTCAACCTGGGTGGCAGCCGGCCGATGCCGCTCGGCACGCTCGTGGCCGAGCTGTCGGAGGCGCTGGGGATGCGTCCCGAAGTGGGGTGGGCACCCATGCAGCCGGGCGACGTCCAGCGCACGTGCGCCGATCCCTCCAAGGCGCGAGCCGCGCTAGGCTTCGAAGCGCGCACTGAGTTCGGCGACGGCATCCGGCGGTTCGCGGCGTGGTTCCGGATGGTGGATGCGGAGGAGCGACGCGGTGTGCCCGATGGTGGGCGGAAGCGATGATGGACGGAATCGATCGAGCAGGAATGCGATGATGGACGCCAACGGCAGATTCGACGGCAACCAGCGGCTGGCGCAGGCCCGCCGTCGCTTCGCGGTGGGCGATCACCATGGGGCCGTCTTGCTGCTGGACGACCTGATCGCGGCCGGCTGCGCCTACGCCGACGCCCACCAGCTGCGCGGCGTGGCGCTCGCGCTTCTGGGGCAGCCCACGCAGGCGCTCGCCGCCTTCGACGCGGCCCTGGCGCTCAATCCGCACTACGTCGAGGCGCTTTTGCACCGCGGGCTCGTGCTCGGGGACCTGGGCCGGACCGAGGAGGCGGCCGACGACTTCCGGCGTGCGGCCGCGGAAGAGACGGAGGGCGGCGACGCTCCGATGCCGCGCCCAGTGCGCGGACATCTCGCCGCCATGCACGTCGAGCTGGCCGAAGCGTACGCTGCGGCGGGGGCGCCGGATCGTGCGGTTGAGCAGTACCGGGGCGCGCTCGAGCTCGGTCCCGACTACCACGATCTGCGCCACCGCCTCGGCCGCGCGCTGCTGCATGCGGGGCGTCCGCTCGAGGCGCGTGAGGAGCTCGAGCAGGTGGTCGAGGCCTGCCCTGCCATGCTCGATGCGCGCGCGGCGCTGGGCCTCGCCCGCTATCTCTCGGGCGACGTCGCCGGCGCGGAGGCGGTGTGGCACGCCTGTCGTGAGCTCAGCGCCGACGATCCGCGCATCGATGCCTATCTCGCCATGGTGGAGCGGGTGCCGCGGTGAGTCGGATCTGCGCCCGCTGGTCGGCGATGGCCGCCGCGGCCCTCGCCGCTGCGACGCCGCTCGCGCTCGCGTGCGGCACGCCCGACAACGCCGAGCTCGCCGGCGATCACGCGTACGGCACGCGGCACTTTGCCGAAGCCCTGCGCGACTACCGCGCTGCGTCCACCCACGCGTCCGGCGGCCGTCTCTGGGCCAAGCTCGCTGCGGCGGCGCTGCACGCGCGCGATCTCCGCGCCGCGAGCGACGCCTACCGCCGGCTCGCCGCGGAGGACCCGACGCGCGCGCAGGAAGCGGCCGAGGGTCTCGACGCTGTCGCCCGCGCCGCCGGGCAACGTCGCGACGTGCCGGCGCTTCGCGATGCGGTGCTCGGCCTCCGCGCCATCGCGCCCGAGCGCTCGATTGCGCGCTACGCCCTGGTGCTCGTGCGTAGCGCGGGCGCCTCTGCTCCCGGGACGGAAGCGCTCTCGCTGCTCCCGGCCGCGCTCGCCGCCGCGCCGGACGCCGCAATTTTCGATTCGCTGCTCACCACATACGCCGCCGCGTTGCAGGAATCGGCCGGCTGCGACCAGGCGGCCCCCGCATTCCGGGCCGCGTTGCGCCGGGCCCGCGAGCCGGCGGTGCGGGCGCGCGCCGGCAGCGGCCTCGCCGGCTGCGCGCTCAGGCTCGGGCTCACGGCACTCGGTGCCGGGCAGATGGGCGTGGCCGCCGATTGGCTTTCCCAAGCGGCGCGGGTGGACTCGACGAGCTGGGTCGGACGGCGCGCGCTCGTAGCCCTGGGCGACGCGCGGGTGGGCCAAGGCGACATTCTGGGCGCGGCCATCGCGTTCCAGACCGTCCTCGACTTGCGTCTCCCCACGGATTCGCTCACGCGCCTGGCCGCGACGCGCTTGAGAGCGCTCGGCGCCCCGCAGCCGCTCCTCGCGCCGAGCGCGCCGATCGACACCGCGCGCAGGAGGATGCCGTGAGGCGCTCCGCCCTTCTCGTGGGTGCGCTCGCCGCGCTCGCCTTCGCGTGCGGACCCGGCGGCAATCGGGAGCACGGCGATCTTGCGCCCGCCCCACGCGAGGCGGTGACTCCGCAGGTGCTCGACGCGCGCTGGGAACAGGCCGTCGCCGCCTTCCGCAACGGAAAGTGGAACGACGCGACCAAGCTCTTCCAGCACGTCCAACGCGAGCTGCCACCCGGCGATCCGCGCGTCGCGAAGGCGCATTTCTTTCTCGGCAACGCACTGCTCGCGCGGAGCGAAAATCTCGATGCCGTACGCGAGTTCCGGCGCGTCTCGGACGAGAGCCCCAACGACCCGCTCGCCCCCGACGCCTTGCTCAGAGTGGGCGACGCTTACGCCGACCTCTGGAAGGGGCCCGAGCTCGACCCGACGTATGGCCAGACGGCGCTCGCCGCGTATCAGGAATTGGTGAGCCGCTACCCGGGCACGCCGGCCGCGACGCGGGCCGATGAGCGAATCAAGGACTTGCAGGAGATGTTTGCGGTGAAGGAGTACAAGGCCGCGCTCTACTATCTGCGCTACAAGGCATACGACTCGGCCATTCTCTACCTCAAGGATCTCGTCGCCACCTATCCGCGCGCGGCGGTGGCACCGGAGGCGCTCATCAGGCTCGTGGGCGCGTACCGGAAGCTCGGGTACCAGGAAGACATCAAGGAGACCTGCGGCTACATCCGGCGGTTCCACCCCGATGCGCCAGGCATCCGCGAGGCGTGTCCGGGCGACTCCACCGCCAGCTCCTGACGCGGGCATGGTCGGGCTGTTCGGCGGAAGCTTCGATCCGATTCACCACGGACATCTGCTCGTCGCGCAGGCGGTGCTCGAAGCGCTCGGGCTCGAGTCACTCCGATTCGTCCCGGCGCGCGAGCAGCCGTTCAAGCATGGGGCGCACGCCGCGACGGCCGAGCAGCGGGCGGCCATGGTTGCGCTCGCCATCGCGGGCGACCCCCGGTTCAAACTCGAGCGCATCGAGCTCGACCGGCCGGGGCCCTCGTACACCGTGGATACCCTTCGACATCTGGCGTCGCGCGAGCCGGATATCGAGCTGGCGCTGCTCGTCGGCGCGGATGCGGCGGCCGAGCTGCCAACGTGGCGGGAGGGCGCGGAAATCCCGGCGCTCGCCCGGGTCGTGGCGTTCACCCGCCCGGGGGCCCAGGTAGCGCCGGGCCGGCATATCTGGCGCACCGTCGCGGTCCCCGCGATCGACATCTCGGCCACCGTGGTACGCGCGCGGGTGCGTGGCGGGCTCCCGGTTCGCTACTGGGTTCCCGATGCCGTCGCGGACTATATCGCGGCTGAGCGGCTATACTTAGGGGCGTGATGATAAAGCAACTGGTGACCGGGGTGTTCGGCACCCGGTTCGAACGGGAAATGAAGAAGGTCCGGCCGATCGTGGCGGAGATCAAGCGCCATGAGGAGGCCCTGAAGGACCTCACCGAGGACGAGCTCAAGGGGCAGACGGCCAAATTCCGCGCCCGCATCGAGGAGCGGACCGGCGCGCTGCGCGCGGAGCTCGAGGAGGTGCGGGCTGCCAAGCACGGCTGCGCCGATCCGGAGGAGCGCGAGCGGCTCGAGGACCGCTTTCACGACCTCGAAACCCGATGGAAGCAGGCCCTGGCCGACGTCCTCGACGAGATGCTTCCGGAGGCCTTCGCCACCGTGCGCGAGGCCTGCCGCCGTCTGGTCGGCACGACCCTCACCGTGACCGGCCACGATCTCACCTGGGACATGGTACCCTACGACGTCCAGCTCGTCGGCGGGCTCATGCTCCATCGCGGCCGCATCGCCGAGATGGCGACGGGCGAAGGCAAGACGCTGGTCGCCACCCTGCCGCTTTACCTCAACGCGCTCACCGGGCGCGGCGCGCACCTCGTCACCGTCAACAACTATCTGGCCCGCCGCGACTCGCAGTGGATGGGCTACCTGTTCAACTACCTCGGCGTGGGCGTCGCCTGCCTGGACGACACCGAGCCGTCGAGCCCGGAGCGGCGCGCCGCGTATCTCGCGGATATCACCTACGGCACCAACAACGAGTTCGGCTTCGACTACCTGCGCGACAACATGGTGTTCTCACTGGACCAACGGGTGCAGCGGGAGCACGTCTACGCCATCATCGACGAAGTCGACTCGATCCTCATCGATGAGGCGCGCACGCCGCTCATCATCTCCGGTCCGGTCGGCAACGCCGAGAACGACAACTACGCCCAGTACAACCGCCAGGTGGCCGAGGTGGTGCGGCAGCAGACGGCGGTCGTGAATGCGCTCCTGGCCGACATCGAAAAGCTGCTGGAGGACCCCAAGACCCGGCAGGACGCGGCGCTCAAGCTCTACCAGGCCCAGTTGGGCATGCCGAAGAACAAGCGTCTGCTCAAGTTCCTGAACGAGACCGGCATCAAGCAACTGGTGCAGCGGATGGAGCTCGACGCGATCGGTGACCGCAAGCTGCCGATGAAGCAGCAGCGGATGCGCGATCTCGAGGAGGCGCTTTTCTTCGTCCTCGACGAGAAGGGGCACGCGGTGCATCTCACCGACCGGGGCGCCGCGGCGATGTCGCCCAACGATCCGGGGCTCTTCATCGTCCCCGATATCTCGGAAGAAATTCATCAGGTCGAGAAGGACCCCGACCTCACGCCGGCGGAGCAGCTGGCGCGACGCCGCGAGATCGAGGGGGCGTACGCCATCAAGAGCGAGAAGCTGCACCTCATTCACAAGCTCCTGCAGGCCCACTCGCTGTACGAGAAGGACGTGGACTACCTGGTGCAGGATGGCCAGGTGCTGATCGTGGATGAGTTCACCGGCCGCGTGATGCACGGCCGGCGCTGGTCGGACGGGCTGCACCAGGCGGTGGAGGCCAAGGAAGGCGTGCAGGTGAAGGGCGAGACGCAGACCTTCGCCACGATCACCATCCAGAACTACTTCCGCATGTACGACAAGCTGGCCGGCATGACCGGCACGGCCGAGACCGAGGAGACCGAGTTCTTCCAGATCTACGGGCTCGACGTGAGCGTCATCCCGACCAACCGGCCGGTGTGCCGCGCCGACCGGCAGGACCGGATCTACAAGACGCGGCGTGAGAAGTACAACGCCGTGCTCGACGAGGTGGAGCGGCTGCACGAGCTGGGGTGGCCGATCCTCATCGGGACGGTGAACGTCGATGTCTCCGAAACGCTGAGCAAGATGCTCAAGCGGCGGGGGATCAAGCACGAGGTGCTGAACGCCAAGTACCACCAGCGCGAGGCGGAAATCGTCGCGGCGGCGGGGCGCCAAGGCTCGGTCACGATCGCGACGAACATGGCCGGCCGCGGCACCGACATCAAGCTCGATCCGGCGCTCGAGCTCACACTCGAGGAGGCGGGTCTCCAGATCATTGGCACCGAGCGTCACGAGTCGCGCCGCATCGACCGCCAGCTCCGGGGCCGCAGCGGCCGCCAGGGCGACCCCGGCCAGACAATCTTCTTCCTCTCCCTCGAAGACGACCTGATGCGGCTCTTCGGGTCGGACCGCATCGCCAAGTGGATGGACAAGAGCGGGGCCGAGGAGGGCGAGGTGATCACGGGCGGCCTCGTAACCCGCGCCATCGGGCAGGCGCAGCAGCGCGTCGAGCTGCAGAACTTCCAGGCCCGCAAGCGGCTGCTCGAGTACGACGACGTGATGAATCAGCAGCGCGAGGTGATCTACTCGCTCCGGCTGTTCGCGCTCGAGCGCGGCGAGCAGATCAAGGCGGAGGCCCGGCGGATGATCTCGGAGGCGCTGGAGCGGGCCACGCGGCAGTATCTCGCCGATGCGCCGAGCCCGATGGAGTACGACCGCGGCGGCCTGCGCGAGCTGCTCACTCTGCAGTACCTCGTCACCGCGGAGCCGGTGCTTGACGCCCAGGCCACGCCCGACCTCGACAAGCTGGTGGAGGCGGTCATCGCCGAAGGGGAGCGGGCCTTCACACGCAAGATCGAGTACCTCGAGGACTTCGGACGCGCCATCGCGATTCCCGACGTCGACGCGCAGGTGCTCTCGCAGGTCATGCTCTCGGTGCTGGACGAGAAGTGGAAGGATCACCTCTACGACCTCGACCTGCTGCGGAACGCGATCCACTACCGGGGCTGGGGTCAGCGGGACCCGCTGATCGAGTACAAAAAGGAAGCGTACGACATGTTCGAGGACTTGATGGCGGACATCGAGTCCACGTTCACCGAGCGCTTCCTCAAGATCCAGGTGAGCGCGGAGCCGCCCCGCGAGCCCTCGCCGCCTCCACCGCCGGCGCCGGTCCCGGCCGGTGCCGACGATCTGTTCATGGGCCCGGCGCCGCGAGCGCGCGGGCCCGCGGGGGCGGCGGTGGCGCCCGCCGCGGCCGCGGTGAGCACGTCGCTCGGGCCGGTCAGCCGGCAGATGAGTGGGGTGCCGGAAGTGGGGCGCAACGATCCCTGCCCGTGCGGGTCGGGCAAGAAGTACAAGAAATGCCACGGGGCGGGGCACTAGGCAGGCCGGCGTTCCTCGCGCTCACGACTTTCCTTTTCGTGGCGGCGGCCGCCCATGCCCAACGCATCGTCCGGGCGCGCGCGGCCGATTCCAATCTCGCGGCCGACTCCGTACGTTCGCGCGATGCCGCACGCCGCGCCCAGCGCGATTTCGAGCGCGCGCGGCTGGCGAATCTTCCGCGCCCCCCCGACGACGACCTCCCGGCCGACTGCGACGCGCGCATCGGCCGGTTCTGCTACTGGTACCTGCCGCCGTTCGGCGATCCGCCGCCGGAGCCGGCGGCGATCCACGCGGCGCGGGCGCGGCTGCTCGACGCGCTCGGTGCCGCGGCCGCCAAGCTGCCGGGCGACGGCTGGATCGCGGGCCAGCGGGTTCGCTATCTGGTCGAGCAGGGCGAGTACGGCCGGGCGGAATCCGCCGCGCAGGGCTGCGCCGCATCGCGCTGGTGGTGTGGCCTCCTCGCGGGCTACGCCTTCCACGCTGCGGGAAACGATGCGGCGGCCGACAGTGTCGATGACGTGGCGCTCGCCGCGATGCCCGAGGATGAACGCTGCCGCTGGACCGACCTCTCGGTGCTGCTCGACGAGGGCGCCGGCCGATACCGCCGCCTCTCCTGCGCGGAACGTGGGGCGGCCAATGCGCGACTCTGGTGGCTCTCCCGCCCGCTCCTCACGCTGCCCGGCAACGATCTCCGCGCCGAGCACTTCGCCCGCCTGACCGTGTCACGCGCCCTCGAGCACGCCGATACGCCGCATGACCTCGGCTGGGGCCCCGATATGCGCGAGCTGATCGTCCGCTACGGTTGGCCAACGTCGTGGACGCGCGCGTTTCCGGCGCCCGGCCATACCGACGATCCGCCGGTCTCGGGCCAGGAGCCAAGTCCGAGCTTCTGGTTCTTCGCGGCGCCGGTGCTCGCGCCGGAGCGCGGGGGGGCGGCCGAGCCGGTGCACTGGGAACTTGAGCGGGAGCGGCCCCGGGCGCGATACGCGCCGCCTTACGCGCGGGCGTTCGGTGAAATCCGGCGGGCACAGATCGCACGGTTCCGCAGGGCGGACGGCGCGTTGACCGTGGCCGGCTACGACCTCACCGGGGATACCACGGTGGGCGCCGGCCCGGTGCGCGTCGCATTGGCCGTCGCGCGCGACGCCGGAACGCCCGCCGCGGTCGGCGCACCCTCCGAGGCGTCCGCAGGCGCTGTCGCGGTGCGCTCGCCGTGGGTGCCCGTGCTCGTGAGCCTCGAGGCGCGCGACACAGGCGATCGTCGCGCCGCGCGTGCCCGGGCGCTCGCGTCGGAGGGCGACCTCGACACAGCGGCCGGCGAATCGCCGGGCACGGCAGCAGCTTCCGCGTCCAGAGCCGGCGCCCGCAGCGCCTTCGCCCTCTCCGACCTGTTGCTCTTCCGCCCGGATTCCGCTGGAGCGTCACGGAATGGCGCCGCTGTGCTCCCTGCGCCGCTCGCATCGGCGTCGGTGCCCGAGGGCGGTCTGGTCGGCGTCTACTGGGAGGTATATGGCGCGGCATCCACCGACTCCCTTGCGATCGAAGTGCGCGCACGGCGGGCGAAATCGCACGGCGATGTTCCGGCGGCGCTCGGGACACATGGCTGCGCCGGGGAGGGTGCGTCGTCGATGCGCATCCGATGGATGGCGGAGGCACCGCCCGACGCGCGCACGCCCGGCCGGTCCGTGGTGCTCGACCTGAAGAGCCTCCCGGCCCGCTGGTACACGCTCACGGTGGCGGTGTCCGTTCCGGGTTGGGCGCCGGTGTGCACCGCGCGCGAGCTCGAGATCACCGGCCGCTGAGGCCGGGTTTCGCCCCACTCCACGTGCGGCGCGGAGCGCCGCCTTGCGTCGGAAGAATACCGCCGGCCCCCGCGGCTACCGTAGCTTGCCGGAGTGCGCACCACCCTCGCGAGTCTCCCGCCCGACGACCGCCCCCGGGAGCGCCTTTGGACGCTGGGCCCCTCGGCGCTCACCGTCGTCGAGCTGCTCGCGCTGGTGCTCGGGAGCGGCACCGGCACGGGTGACGTGCTCGCGCTCGCAACCCGCCTCCTCGGAGCCGGCGACGGCTCCCTCCGCCGCCTTGCCGCACGTCCCGCCGCCGAGCTGCTGCGCGTGCCGGGACTTGGCCGCGGCAAGGCCGCCAGGCTTCTCGCCGCGTTCGAGCTGGCGGGCCGCTTCGCGCGCGAAGGGCGCCCCGCGCTCCCGCGCATCCGCGAGCCCGACGACGTCGTCCGCCTCTTCCAATCCCGCTTGCGCGATCTGCCGGTCGAAGAGTTCCATCTTCTCGCGCTCGACACGCAGAGCCAGGTGCTGCGCGAGGTGCTCGTCACGCGGGGGCTGCTTAATAGCTCGCTGGTCCACCCGCGCGAGGTCTTCCGGCCCGCCATCGCCGAGGCCGCGGCCGGTGTGATCGTGGTGCACAACCACCCGAGCGGCGATCCGACGCCTTCCGCGGAGGATCGGGCGGTGACCCGTCAGCTCGTCGCGGCAGGGCAACTGCTCGACCTTCCACTCTACGACCACGTCATCATCGCCGGCGACCGGTTCACCAGCTTTGCGACCGCCGGCTTGCTCTGAGCGGCCGTCCCGTTGACCCCGCCCGCCGCCACCCACATTGTACGAGCATGGGCTCGCCACAACGGACTGCCGCATGACGGTCGGCCCGCCGCTCCTGGCCGACGCCACCCCCGAGTTCCGGGCGGTGCTCGAGCGCCACGCCGACCGGCTCGACCTCGAGCTGATCGACCGCGCGCTCCGCTTCAGCGCGTCCGCCCACCGCGGCCAGAAGCGAATGAGCGGCGAGGATTTCATCTCGCACAGTATCGCCGTCGCGCTCATCCTGGCCGAGCAACTGCTGGACACCACCTCCATCGCGGCCGCGCTGCTCCACGACGTGGTGGAGGATTCGGACGTCCGCTCCGAGGATATTGCCGTCGAGTTCGGGCCCGAGGTCGCGGGCATCGTCGACGGCCTCACCAAGATCTCCAGCCTCACCTTCCGCTCTTCGGCCGAGGAGCAGGTCGAGAACTACCGCAAGCTGCTGCTCTCGATCGCGCGGGACGCGCGGGTCATCATCATCAAGCTCGGCGACCGGCTCCACAACATGCGGACGCTCGAGCACCTGCCGCCCGAGCGCCGCCAGCGCATCGCGCTCGAGACCCGCGAGATCTACGCGCCGCTTGCCCACCGGTTCGGCATGGCCGGGATGAAAGCCGAGCTGGAGGACCTCGCCTTCAAGTTCCTCGAGGCGGACGAGTATCGCGACCTGGTGCACCAGGTGGCCGCCAAGCGCGCCGTGCGCGAGCAGATGATCCAGAAGCTCAAGGGGCCGCTCGAGCACGAGCTGCACCGCGCGGGCATCGACGGCGCCGACGTGACCGGCCGGCCCAAGCACCTCTGGTCGATTTACCAGAAGATGCGGAAGCGGGGCAAGAACTTCGACGAGATCTACGACCTCATGGCGGTGCGGGTCATCGTCCGCTCGGTGCCCGAGTGCTACCACGTGCTCGGCATCATCCACCACAATTGGACGCCCATCCAGGAGCGGATCAAGGACTACATCGCCAGCCCCAAGTCGAACGCATACCAGTCGCTCCATACGACCATTTTCGGCCCGGGCGGGCAGCTCTTCGAGGTGCAGATCCGCACCCAGGAGATGCACCGCACCGCTGAGTTCGGCATCGCGGCGCACTGGCTCTACAAGAAGGACGGCACCCGCGACGAGCTGGACCAGCACCTGGGCTGGTTCCGGCAGTTGATCGAGCTGCAGCAGGACACCCACAGCCCCGAGGAGTTCCTCGAGTTCCTCAAGATCGACCTCTACCAGGACGAGATCTTCGTCTTCACGCCGAAGGGGGACGTGAAGCGGCTCCCCAAAGGCTCGACGCCCATCGACTTCGCGTTCCATGTCCACACCGACGTGGGGCTCAAGTGCCAGGGCGCGCGGATCAACGGCAGGATCGCGCCGCTCCACCGCGAGCTCAAGAACGGCGAGACGGTCGAGGTCCTCACCAGCCCGAGCGCCAAGCCGAGCCGCGACTGGTTGAATCACGTGCGTACCGCGCGGGCGCGCCACAAGATCAAGCAATGGGTGCGGCACGAGGAAGAAACGGTGAGCCTTGCGCTCGGGCGCGACATCCTGGCGCGCGAGCTCCGCCGCCGCCGGCTCGACCTCCCCGACGATGCGCGGCTGGAGCGCGCCGCGGCCACGCTCTCCCTCGCCGACGGGCGCGGGCTCGAAGTCGCCGTGGGCCGCGGCGACGTCGCGATCGGACAAGTGATCCGCGCGCTCTACCCCGACCGGCCGCAGGATGAGTTGCAGGAGCCCAAGCCGAACGTCTTCGGCCGCGTGATCGACCGCATCCGGCTCGGGCGCGGCATCAAGATCCAGGGCGTCGACGGTCTCATGGTGCGCTACGCGCAGTGCTGCCAGCCGGTACCCGGTGATTCGGTGGTGGGCTATGTGACCCAGGGCCGCGGCATCTCGATCCATCGCGCCGATTGCCCCAACCTGCTCACGCTCTCGGCCGACGAGCGCCGGGTGGACATCGACTGGCAGGAGACCGAGGGCGAGGCGTTCCGCGTGCGACTCGCCGTCACGGCCGACGACCGCCGCGGCCTCTACGCCGACCTGATGGAAGCGGTGAGCGGCACCGGCACCAACATCAAGGGCGCCGACCTGCACACCAAGGACGGCTCGGTGTTCGGGACCATCTTCGTCGAAGTGGACAACCTGCCGCACCTCGCCAAGGTGCTGAAGGCGGTACGACGGGTGAAGGGCGTCACCGGAATCGAGCGCCGCGAGGCGCCGGCCAACGCTTGAGGGTGGAATCCGCGCGGCGCGGCCTGCCGCCCCTCGCGCGGCTCTACTTCAAGCTCCGACGCCGCAGCACCCTCGAGCACTTCGACGTGCTGATGGAGCACGAGCGCTGCACACGCGAGGAGCTGCAGGCCATTTCCGACGCCCGGCTCCGGCATATCGTCCAGTACGCCTATCGCAACGTTCCGCACTACACCGCGCTCTTCGACCGCCTGGGACTCTCGCCCGACCGGATCGCGACGAGCGCGGACCTGCAACTGATCCCACCACTCACGAAGGAGCTGGTCCGCGAGCACTTCGATGCGCTCCGGGCGCGCGCCCCGGTCGAAGGCGTACGGCAGGCCGCCACCTCGGGCAGCACCGGGGAGCCGCTCAAGTTCCTCATCATGCCCGACGTCAAGGCATGGCACAACGCGGCCAAGCTGCGCTTCTGGCGCTACGCGGGGCTCGAGCTCGGGATGCGACACGCGCTGGTCTGGGGCTCCACCTTCGACGTGCAGCGCTTGCAGCGGCTCTCGGCGCGGCTCGAGCGCTGGATCGGACGGCAGCTGCTCCTCAACGCGTTCACGCTCGACCCGGCGACGCTGGAGAGCCACGCCGCACGGTTGGCGCGGTTCAAGCCGCAGGTGATCCATGGGTACGCGCAGGCGATGCACGCCATCGCGGTCCACATGCTGGCCCGGGGGACCACGGTGCCGTCCGTGCGCGCGGTCATCACGACGGCGGAGACGCTGCACCCACACCACCGCGCGGCGATCGAGCGGGCGTTCCAGTGCCGGGTCTTCAATCGATACGCGAGCCGGGAGACCGCCCTCGAGGTGCACGAATGTGAACAGCACCAGGGGCTGCACATCTCGAGCGATACCGCGATCGTCGAGGTGGTGGACGAGAACGGCCGCTGGGTCGGGGAAGGCGAGAGCGGACACCTGCTCGTCACCGACTTCAACAATCTGGCGATGCCCTTCATCCGATATCGCATCAACGACATCGGCACGGCGACGTATCTCCCCTGCGCGTGCGGGCGGCCGTTCCCCTTGCTCAAGAGCGTCGAGGGCCGGGTGAACGACCGCATCGTCCTTCGCGATGGGCGGGTCGTCCATCCCTGCTTCATGCTCTACCTCATGTACCGCGCGCCGGCCCAGGGGTGGAACGAGGACATCGAGGAGCCGGTCGAAGGCGTGCGCCAATTCGAGATCGTGCAGCGGGCGCACGACCGGTTCGACGTGAATCTCGTGCTGGAGCCCGGCTACGACGAGCGGCGCCTGGACTATGTGGTGAGCAATTTCAAGCAGCACCTCGGGCCCGAAATTGACGTGCGGCTCGCGTTCGTGAGCAGCATTCCGGCGGGTCGGTCGGGCAAGCGGCGATGCGTGCGGAGCGAGCTCGGCACGCATGCGGAGGCGGCTGTGCCGTCCGCTTCGCCGGGCTGAGCGCCGGACAGCGATGGCATTCTGGATCCTCAAGACCGACGCCGAGACGTACGCGTTCGATCAGCTCGAGCGGGAGCGGCGTTCGGTCTGGGACGGCATCACCAATCCGCTCGCCTTGATCCACCTTCGCGCCATGGCGGCGGGCGACCGGGCGCTCATCTATCACTCGGGGGCGGACAAGGCGCTGGTCGGGCTCGCGCGCGTGGTCGCCCCGGCATATCCGGATCCCCAGCGGCACGATCCGAAGCTCGTGGTGGTGGAGATCGAGGCGGGCCGCCGGCTCCCGACGCCTGTGCCGCTCGCCGCGATCAAGGCCGATCCCGCGTTCGCCGATCTCGACCTCGTGCGCAACTCCCGTCTGTCGGTGATCCCGGTCTCGCCCGCGCACTGGAAGCGGCTGCTCGCGATGGCCGGGCTCAAGTCGTAGAGTCCGTCGGCGCTCCTGCGCTGCTTCCATCCGCCAGTTCTGCGCCCTGAATAAATCCCGAACCCACGCTATATTTCGCGCATGGCCGCCCGCTTCGAGGTCATCGCCCCATTCGCCCCCGCCGGCGATCAGCCCAAGGCCATCGAGGAGCTGACCGCCGGCCTCCGTCGCGGCGACCGGTACCAGACGCTGCTGGGCGTCACCGGGTCCGGCAAGACGATGACGCTGGCCCACACGATCGCCAACTACGGCAAGCCCACGCTGGTCCTCTCCCACAACAAGACGCTCGCCGCCCAGCTCTACGGCGAGCTGCGTCAGTTCCTCCCACGGAATGCCGTCGAGTATTTCGTCTCCTACTACGACTACTACCAGCCCGAGGCGTACGTCCCGGCGACCGACGTCTACATCGAGAAGGACGCCTCGATCAATCAGGACATCGAGAGCCTCAGGCTCCGCGCCACCTCGAGCCTCATGGAGCGTGAGGACGTCGTCATCGTCGCCACGGTGAGCGCCATCTACGGTCTCGGCGATCCGGCCGAGTACCGCAAGCTCATGGTCAACGTCCACCGCGGGGAGACCCGCGGCCGCGACGCCATTCTGGGCGAATTGGTGCGGATCCAGTATGGCCGAAACGACGTCGCCTTCGAGCCGGGCACCTTCCGCGTCCGCGGCGACTCGATCGAGATCTATCCGGCATACGCCGAGCAGGCTGTCCGCGTGGAGCTGTGGGGCGACGAGGTCGAGCGAATCAGCAAGATCAATCCGCTCACGGGCGACACCATCGCCCAGCTCGACCAGCTCGCCATCTATCCGGCCAAGCATTTCGTCACCCAGCGCCACACCATCGAGCGCGCCGTGAAGACCATCCGCGCCGAGCTGGCCGAGCGGCTCGCGGAGTTGAGGGCGGCGGGCAAGCTGCTCGAGGCCCAGCGGCTCGAGTCGCGCACGACGTTCGACATCGAGATGATGCTCGAGGTAGGCACGTGCGCGGGCATCGAGAACTACTCGCGGCCCATCTCGGGCCGGCGCGCCGGCGAGCGCCCCGCCTGCCTGCTCGACTATTTCCCGTCCGACTTCCTGGTGGTGGTGGACGAGTCGCACGTTTCGCTGCCGCAGATCGGCGGGATGTACAACGGCGACCGGGCCCGCAAACTCACGCTGGTCGAATACGGATTCCGGCTGCCGTCGGCGCTCGACAACCGCCCGCTCCAGTTCGACGAGTTCATGGGCCTCGTGCCGCAAATGATCAACCTCTCCGCCACGCCAGGCGATCTGGAGCTCAAGCTCTCCGAGGGCGCCGTGGTCGAGCAGATCATCCGCCCCACCGGACTCATCGATCCCGAGGTGGACATCCGTCCGGTGCGCGGGCAGGTGGACGATCTGCTGCATGAGATCCGCGCTCGGGCCGCGCGGCGCGAGCGGGTGCTGGTCACGACGCTCACCAAGCGCATGGCCGAAGACCTCACCGACTACCTCCAGCAGGCCGGCGTGCGGGTGCGCTATCTCCATAGCGACATCGACGCGATCGAGCGGATGGAGATCATCCGCGGGCTCCGGCTCGGCGACTTCGACGTGCTGGTCGGGATCAACCTGCTCCGGGAGGGACTCGATCTGCCCGAGGTGTCGCTCGTGGCCATTCTCGATGCCGATCAGGAGGGATTCCTCCGCAGCGACCGCTCCCTGGTGCAGACGATCGGCCGGGCGGCCCGCAACGTGAACGGCCGCGCAATTCTGTACGCCGACCGCGTGACCGGCTCCATGGAGCGCGCGCTCGCCGAGATGGACCGGCGTCGCGCCATCCAGCAGGAATACAACGCGGAGCACGGCATCACGCCGGTGTCGGTGGTGAAATCGCTCGAGGAGGTCCGGCTCTCGACCCACGTGGCCGACGCGCGAACCGAGCGGCCGGCGGCGAAGCTCGCCGTGCAGAAAAAGGTGGACGTGCACGACCCGGCCAAGCGAGCGGCGCTCATCGCCGCGCTCGAGCGGCAGATGCGCGAGGCCGCGGCCAACCTGGAATTCGAGCTGGCCGCCATGCTGCGCGACCAGCTCACCGAGCTGCGCGCCATGGAGGCTCCCGACGTGCGGCGGGAGCCACTGCGCCGTCGCGCATAGGTCGACCGCACGGGTACCCGGTGCCCTCTCGTGATTCGTAGCCTCACGCGCAGCGAGCTTCTCACCGAGGGCGAAAATTTCGGCCGGTCGCTCCCGCCCCGAACGATCGTCGCGCTCGAGGGCGAGCTCGGCGCGGGCAAGACCACCTTCATTCAGGCCATTGCCCGCGGGCTCGGCGTTGGGGCCCGCGCTACCAGTCCGACGTACGCACTGGTGCACCACTACGAGGGGCGGCGGGGGCCGGTGTATCACCTGGATTGCTATCGGCTCCGCACGCCGGACGAAGCGGCGGATCTGGACTGGGAGGGACTGCTTCGCGAGGGCGACGCGGTGTTGATCGAGTGGCCCGAGCGAGTGGGCGCGTGGCTTCCGCGGCCAACCTGCCGATTCCGGCTGCACCACCTGCCCGACCCGGATCGACGCGGGCTCGAAGCGCTGTGACCTGGCTCGCGCTCGACACCGCCACCGATCGGCTCTCGGTCGCTGTGGGCGACTCACTCCCCGACGCGGCGGAGGCCACCGTGCGCGGCGCCCGCCGCCACGCGGCCGAGCTGCTCCCGGCGGCGGTGGGCCTCCTCGCCGCGCGCGGGCTCAAGCTCTCCGCGCTCACGGGCCTTGCGGTGAGCGACGGTCCGGGCAGCTTCACCGGACTGCGCATCGGTGCGAGCGTGGCAAAGGCGTTGGCGAAAGCGCTGGCGATCCCGCTCTTCACGGCACCGTCGCTCATGGTCCGCGCGGCGGGCGCGGCGCACGGGCACGCGGGGGATTCTCTCGTGCTCGCGTTCGCCAACGCGCTTAGGGGCGAGGTTTACGCGGCGGCGTACCGCTTCACCCCGGCGGACGTCGTCACGGTGCTCGCGCCGTCCGTCTGGCAGCCCCGCGCGCTGGCCGAGGCCGCACCGCGCCCCGACCTGCTCGTGGGCGACGCGCCGCCCGATATAGTCGAGCGCCTTGCCGCCTGGTCCGGGCGCATCGGCCGCCCGGATGGCGGGCCCCATGCGGCGATGCTGCTCGATCTCGTCACGCGCCCTGGCGGCGCGCGGCGCGTGGCCGACGTGGAACTCTGGGAGCCCGAATATGGCAGACCCGCGGAAGCGCAGGCACGATGGGAGCGCGCTCACGGACGCGCCCTGGCGGATCAGGGCGGCGGCACCGGCTGACGCGCCCGCCATCGCGGCGATCGAGCGTCGCTCGTTCAACGACCCGTGGAGCGAGGCGAGCTTTCGCGAGGCCATGCGCGCGTCGTGGAGCTTCGGATTGGTGCTGGAATCGGACGAGTCGATCGTCGGCTATCTCATCGCGCGCGAGGTCGCGGGGAGCGGCGAAGTGCTCAACCTCGCGGTCGACCCGCCGTTCCGCCGGCGCGGCGTCGCGCGCGCGCTGCTCGATGCGGGGCTCGACACACTGCGCCGTCGAGGCGCGGGCGAGGTGTTCCTCGAGGTGCGCGCGTCCAATGCGGCCGGCCAGTCGCTTTACGGTGGCTGCGGATTCGCGGAGGTGGCGCGGCGGACCGATTACTACCGCAGCCCGCTGGAGGATGCGCTCGTTCTGAGGCTCGCGCTCGGGCCTCCTCGTTGATTCGGTACGGACGGCATAAATTTGCTTTGTCGAATCACTTGCAAGGTCTATATTCTACTCGGGTCCACCATCCGTGAGACTCCGTGAACCGTGGAGGTGTGTGTGAGTCGGAGCTTGAACAGAGCAGTCTTGATCGGGAACCTCGGGGCTGATCCCGAAGTGCGGAGCACGTCCAACGGTTCCCGCGTGGCGACCCTTTCCATCGCCACCAGCCGCCAGTGGAAGAACCAGGCGGGTGAAAAGCAGGAAAAGACCGAATGGCACCGGGTGGTGCTGTGGAACACGAAATTCAGCAACCTCGCCGACGTCGCCGAGCGGTACTGCAAGAAAGGCGACAAGGTGTACGTCGAGGGCAGCATCGAGTACCGCTCGTGGCAGGATCGCGAAGGCCAGACCCGGTACACCACCGAGATCAATGGCAAAGAGTTGATTCTGCTCTCGGGCAAGGGCGAGGGCAGCGACGCCTATGCGCCTGCGGCCAAAGTGGCTGCCGCGAGCGGCGGGGCCAAGGGCAAGGGCGAGTCGCTCGAGGAATTTCCCGAGGCGCTCGACAGCGAGGACGACGACCTGCCGTTCTGAGCGGCCCGCAATAGCGCGAAAGCTCCCGCCGAACGCTAGGGCGGGGCCCCGAACCGGGCGTCCCGCCCTTTGCGCAAGCGCAAGCTGAGAATGAGCTTGCACCTCCGAACGGGGGTCGGCGGCGGCTGGCGTTGATCTTGCTCGCTGCCCCGGCAATCGTGCTCGTCGTCCGCCGGTTTCTGACCGTCACACCAGCGCCTCCCACGTCGGTGGAGATCTCGATGCCGCGAACGCCTCGGACGTACGTGATCGCCCGGTCGGCCAGCCCGCGCCGCCTGGGGCTCGTGGCCGTGCTCGCCTTTGGCGCGCCGGCCGTGCTCAGCGCGCAGCAGGAGTTGCCGGCTTCGCACACCGTGCGCACCGGCGACACCCTCTGGGATCTTGCCCATCAGTACCTCGGCGATCCCTTCCTCTGGCCCGACATCTACCGGCTCAACACCGCGGTGGTGGAGGACCCGCACTGGATCTATCCGGGCGAGGTTCTGCGGATCGCGCCGTCGGACGCGGCGGCGGCCGTGCCCGCCACCGATACGCCGCCGCCCGATTCCTCGGCTGCCGCACCGCGCGTCGTGGCGATATCGGTGCCCGACAACGCGCCCGCCGATCCGGCTGATTCGCGTCTCTTTCCGCCCTCGCGCGGCAGCATCGACATCAGACTCGTCGCGGGTCAGGTCACCCAGCCGCCGGCGCTGCGCCGCGGCGACTTCTACGCGTCGGGCTGGCTCACCGAGGGACAGAACCTGCCGTTCGGCCGCGTGATCGGATCGGTCGCACCGCTCCAGATCGCATCCGAGATGGGGCACGGCGAGACGACGCTGTACACGCGCATCGCCATCGAGCCGGCCGCCGGCGCCGCCTATCAGGTCGGCGACACCTTGCTCGTGGCCGACGTGAGCAAGCGCATCGAGGGCTATGGCAACGTGGTCGCGCCGCGGGCGCTCGGCCGCGTCGTCGAAATCTCCGGCAAGTATCCAATCCTCGCGCTCACGTCCGTGTTCGGCGAAGTGCTGCACGGGCTCGCCGTGCTTCCGGCCGAGGCGTTTACCAGCCCGGGCATGGTGCAGCCGGTGCCGGTGACTGAGGGCGTCGAGGCGGCCGTCGTTGGATGGCCCGGCCGTCAGGAGCTCAAGGGCACCGGCAACGTCCTCTTCCTCAATCGGGGCCGGCGCGATGGCGTCGCGCCCGGAGACGTCTTCGAGATTCGCCGAGTGCCGCACGTCGATCGCGATGGCTCGGTGCGCGTCGCGGAAGTGCTGGCGACTCTCCAGGTCGTGCACGTGCGCGACCGGACGGCGACGACGCGCATCGTTCACGTGACTGCGCCCGCGATCGATGTGGGCATGCAGGCTTGGCAGGTAGCCAAGCTGCCGAGCTGAGCCGAAGGCTTCGATTGGCGATCGGCGCGGCGCCGGACCATCGGGTCCGGCGCCGCGCCGTCTTCCGCGGTCCCGCCTTCCCTTGCGCGGTTCCCTCCCGGGGGACGCTGTCTATATTGCGGGGTCGTTCGCCCCCTAGAAAGCCTCGAGTCGCGCGGCCCCGCGCGCGGCGTGCCGGAGGAAATGCGCAAGCATGAGCGGAAGGGTTCTCGTCACCGGCGGTGCCGGGTTCATCGGATCGCACAT